>DATGKJ010000175.1:0-4563 GCA_035294685.1 Terriglobia bacterium
GGATGGTGCGATTCCGAATGCTTTTTTCCATGCCTTACTTCCCAAAATAAGTCAGTTGTATCTTATCTGCTGCCCATTGAACCTGCTCGTCATGCGCCACTAACGTTTCCGGCCAATGTGGGGTCATGGCCAGGATGGCCATGCCACAATCGTGGCGCGGGCGTCCCCCGCGGGTCAGGACGAAAGCTTTCGATCACTTCCGTCCTTTGGCTGGCGCTGAAACCTCCCGCGCCGCAGCGGGTTCTGCCCGTTTGGCCGCAGAGGCTTCCTCGCTTTGGAGTCCGCTGATGGCCGACCGAACAACCTCAATTTTGACCTGGTTCGCAATTTGCAACTGGACCGTGTTACTGCCGAAGCCGACAATTGTTCCTAAAATGCCTCCGTTTGTGATGACGCGGTCTCCCGTTTTGAGGGTGGCCAACATCTCCTGGGCCTTGCGGCGTTGACGGCTCTGCGGACGGATAATCAGGAGATACCAGATGAGGATGAGCGGACCCAGAAGAAGAATAAAACTCGTTAAACCCTGCGCACCGGAAGGTTCAGCAGCCAGCAGGATAGGTAAAACCAACATGCGATCTAACACCTGTCAACCTTATTTCTATTGTACTGATTAAGGGCCGTACCTGTCTAAGGGATCAAAAGGCGGGGCGGCTTGACTTTTACAATCTTGCTCTTTGGAAGTCCATTATGCCAAGGGGCCTGCCCGGACCTTTGAGAGGAAACTTCCAAAATTTCCCGCGTCGATAGCCTGCCTGATTTTCCTCATCGTGTCAAGGTAAAAATAAAGGTTGTGGTAAGTGGCCAGAGTGGCAGCGAGCATCTCGCCGGCTGAAAAAAGATGACGAATGTAGGCCCGCGAATAGCGGCGGCAGACTGCGCACTCGCATGCGGGATCCAACGGCCGCTCGTCCCGCGCGTATCGCGCGCTCTTGATTACGATTCGTCCTTCGGAAGTGAAGATGCCGGCATTGCGCGCGTTCCGCGTGGGCATGACGCAATCAAACTGATCGATTCCGCGCGCCACGCACTCCACCAGGTCGCGGGGCGTGCCGACTCCCATGAGGTAGCGCGGCGATTCTTCCGGCACGAGCGCCGCAGTGAATTCCGTCACGTCGTAAGTGGCGGATTTGGGCTCGCCCACCGAAAGGCCTCCCAAAGCATATCCTTCAAAACCGATTTCCATGATCTCTTCAGCGCTCTCCCGGCGCAGAGAGTTATCCACTCCTCCCTGGATGATCCCATAAAGAACTCCAAAAGACCGATCCTCCTGCCGGTCGATAGCCGCAAGAAAAAAGTCCCGGGCGCGGCGCGCCCAATGGCCTGTCAGTTTCACGGCCCTCTTCGTCGCCTCTTCGCTCGAAGGATAGGGGACGCATTCATCCAGAATCATCAGAATGTCCGAGCCGAGAGCCTGCTGAATTTCCACCACGCGCTCGGGAGAAAAGAAATGAGGGGAGCCATCAAGATGGGAGCGAAACTCGACGCCCTCCTCGGTGATGCGCTGCAAGCCTTTTAAACTCATCACCTGGAAGCCGCCGCTGTCGGTCAGAATCGGGTGGGGCCAGCTGATGAAACGGTGCAGCCCGCCCATTTCGCGGATAATTTCATGGCCCGGCCTTAAATAGAGATGATAGGTATTGCCGAGAATAATCTGCGCGCCCAGTTCCTCCAGCAGCTCCTGCGTCATCGCCTTCACCGCGCCGCAGGTTCCCACCGGCATAAAGCACGGCGTCTCAATGGTTCCGTGCGGCGCGTGCAGCCTTCCGCGACGCGCGCGCGTTTCCGAATCGCGCGCGAGAATCTCAAATTTGAAATTGGAAAGCATGGAAGCAAAGTGACCGATGGCCGGCGCAAGAGGCGAGGGTTCAATGATTTCCGCAACGATGTCAGCCGCTCATGGCCCTGGTCAGATGGCCGCCAGCCCGGCCTTGATCAGCACCCAGATCACCCACAGTCCGAAGAAGCAGAAAAAAACGCTTCGCGGGCGGGCTTTACGTTCGGTTGCGGCTGCGAACCCAATGCCCAGCAGCCCCAGGACCCAGAACGTGAAGAAATCTATGGATGTGGCGATGCTGTAAAGCGGCCGGGAGGTTGTTTGCTGCGAAAGGAAGAACCCGACATTGGTCGGCGCAATGTTCTGAGGGTTGAAGCTGGCAGGATCGCCCAAGGCAATCACAATCATCCCCAGGATTGCGCCGATTATGGTAGGCAAATAGGCGTAAGTCGAGATTGAAAAGGCTGTTTTGAAGCCAACCGGATGCCCGAAGACCAGTTTCAGGATCAGCATGCCCAGCGCCGCGACAATCAACACAACGATCACCATCGAGACAAACCCGAGATGTGCAAAAATGGCGCCAATCTTCGCGCCTTGCTCCACAGCTTTCTGCATCTGCTCGGGAGTCATGCTATTCGCCCGCCCGCTCATCTCAATGGACCGCCGAACGATCTCCTCCATGCTGATCCGGTGAAGCATCAGCTCGGTGATGGCGATGACGAAGACAATTAAGGCGATGAGCGGCGCCCAGAAATCCGGCTTGCGCGCGATGGCGGCAAAGGTTTCCACCGGATCGGTGAAGATGCCGAAGAACCGCTGCGCTCTGCTTAAATCAGCAGGCGGCTGAGATGGCATGGTCTGCTCAGCTCCGTTGACCACGATAAGCCTCCTTCATTCCCTACCCAAACGCGCCCCTCACCCCCAGCCCTTCCCAAAGGGGAGAGGGACGTTAAGATCCCTATTTCTTACCCTCTCCCCGCTTGCCAAAAAAGCGGCAGCCCAGGCGTGAGCGCCAAATCTGTTCTGCTTGCGGGGAGAAGGCGCAAGCGGCGTAGGCAGCGGCCCACGACCAGACTCCCTCTCCCCGCTTGCGGGGAGAGGGCGCCCCGACTTATCGGGGCGGGTGAGGGGCGGCAAAATCTGTAAGCGCACTTATGAAATGCAGCACTTAGTGTAGTGGTTTACCCCGCGCTTGGCAATGGAGACGGCTCCAGGCGCGGAGCTGAATCCTGATCTTCATGACGCACCGGGCCTTGCGCGAGCGAACGAATAACGAATCCTGATCCTCATCCTGCATCAGTCTGTGTTAGAATCGTGCGCTACTCAGACCATGATATCCCCTGGCGAGGTTTTCATGAAAAAAACTCTTGTTCTCGTGGCATGCCTTTTAGGATTCTCAGGACTTCTTGTAGCGCAAGGGTGGAACAACGCGCTCTTCAGCCTCACTCAGCCTCATGATTACATCTCCAAACGTTCTTCCAGTTACGACCGCACGGGCGGCAACGCCGATTATCGCCGTCTCGATCCGGGCAAATCTCTGGCGCTGATGGATGCCGACGGCCCAGGCATGATCGCTCATGTCTGGATCACCATTGCCAGCCGCGAGCGATGGCAGCTTAAGACGCTCGTCCTGCGCATGTACTGGGACCATGAGACGACGCCCAGCGTCGAAACTCCCTTGGGCGATTTCTTCGGCCTCGGCCTGGGGGAATACATCACTTATCATTCCGCGCCTCTGATGGTCTCTCCTGAAAAAGCTCTGAACTGTTTCTTCCCCATGCCTTTCCGTAAGCATGCGCTCATCACTCTCACCAACGAAGGAAAGGAGCCGGCAGAGGCCGTCTATTACAATATCGACTATCAGGAATACCGTCATCCGCTTCCGGCAAACACGCTCTATTTTCACGCCGAGTATCACCAGGCGACTCCGAATGAA
This sequence comes from Terriglobia bacterium, assembly GCA_035294685.1. Lineage (GTDB taxonomy): Bacteria > Acidobacteriota > Terriglobia > UBA7540 > UBA7540 > RH2-MAG17b. The sequence goes on from DATGKJ010000175.1 coordinate 3,711, forward strand.
GGCCATCCGGGCGCAACCATCAATTTATACGGCAGGAATAACTACGTCTGGATGGAAGCGAAGGGGCGCGGGCAATTCGTGGGCGTCACGATGTCAGTCATCGAGAACCAGGACGGCTGGTGGGGCGAGGGCGATGATATGTTCTTTGTGGATGGCAGCAAGCTGCCGACCGTTCAGGGGACCGGCTCCGAGGATTTCTTCCTGGGAGCATGGGACTTTGGCGGCAAGTCGTTCGATTATCCTTTATACGGAGCGCCCATTGTGGGCAAGGAACTTCAAGGTTCGCGGTGGTCGATGTACCGCTTTATGCTCGCCTCGCCGATCACATTTACAGAATCAATTCGGGCCACCATCGAGCACGGCACGGCAGATGACCGCTCGGATAACTTTTACTCCGTGGCCTACTGGTATCAGACTGAGCCTCACGCGCCGTTTGTTTCCCTGCCCTCCGTGAACGACCGCATTCCGCGCGTGATCCCGGTCAAGGCGGAATAAAGACGCGCCGGTTTCATGCAGTGCGGTGAGCCGAAGGCTCGTTGCTTCTTCGTTCAGGGCAGACTTCCAGCGCCGAAAAAATCGCCGGTGCGGACACCGGCGCTACAGCAGAGGTCGTCATGAAAATCGCTGCCGTCCAGATGGACATCAAAATTCTCGATAAGGCTGCGAATCTGGCCAGGATTCTTCAGGCGCTTGAGGCCGCGGCGCGGAATGGGGCTCAAATTGTGGTCTTCCCCGAATGCGCCCTGACTGGATATTGCTTCGAGAGCCTGGAGGAAGCTCGTCCCGTCGCTGAACCCGTTCCGGGCCCTTCCACTCAGCAAATTGCGCAGGCGGCGCAACGGCTTCATTCGAC
>DATGKJ010000176.1:0-6633 GCA_035294685.1 Terriglobia bacterium
CGTCGATCGCCAGCATGAGAGATTTCTTAAGAAAGGGGTCTTCAATCTCAGGCAGCTTCTGATCGAGGGAGACAATGCCTTCCTTTCTGGCCTGATTCGCGTAGCTTACGATTTCCTTGATCAATTTTCCCGGGTCCCACTTCGGCTCGAAAACGATGTTCGCCATGCGCTTTGCGGCATGGAGGACGATGGGAAGCGGGAAGCCGATAAGCACTGCTCCAATCGTCCCGCCAAAAACGATCATCGCGGCGGTAGGCTGAAGAACCTGGACAATTTTCCCCCCTTCAATCGTCATTCCGCCTAAAATGCCGAGAATGGCGATAAGTATCCCACCTAAAGTTGCCTTATCCACCCCAGGGTCTCCTACTCAGTCTCTCGTGTGTCGTGCTGGCCGTTGCTCTTCCGAAAAGCTGTGATTTGAGGCGCTGCTGCGCACAAGCCTGCCAGAACGCATCGGCGGAAGGACAGGATCTGATCGACGACTTGCTCTAACGGCTCCTTCACCACCACTTTCTCGCCGGTAATCAGGGTGATGACCGTGTCCGGAGCCTTCTCAATGAATTGAACCAAATCGGCGTTCACCACGAAAGGCTGGTTATTCAGACGGGTGAGCTGAATCAAGCGGACCTCTCTTCCTGCTCCTGGCTCTCGATTCGACGCGTCTCAGCCATTCGCTGAGCCTCTCCACACTTAATTCATCGGCAATTTTTGCTAAAACTCGCGTCAAGAGGCAAATCTTGCCGAGTGGGGGACGCTTGCGAGCTTACTGGCAGGAGCTGAACCAGCCCGGACACGCCAATAAGTCTTTCTGTAGGCAATTTCGCTGCCAGCGGCTTGATAAGCCGTTACCGTTTCTCCGCATAGAACTTCCAGCGCCAAAAGGATTAGAAACATTGCGTGGCTCTTCTGGATTGGCAACCGACTTGCTTTGTGATGAAAAAAACGAACTTGCCGATAAGAAAATGAAGGAGACAAGGCGTTGTAAAGGCAGCGAGTGCTTATTCCCGGTAAGAATTTTTACGGCGTTTATCAGAAGAACGGCGAGCGATTAACGGCTTTGTTTCGGGCGAAGACGCGATTGTGGCAGCAATCCTGAACGATCACGGCAATCGATGGGAGGAATCCATTGAAAATTCTGATATGCGGCAGCGAAGGCAGACTGATGTCGGAGGTGATCCCTCATCTTCTTGCAGCAGGGCACGATGTATGGGGCATTGACAGTTGCGAGAAATGGGGAGTGCAGGCCAAGCGGCGTGATTACGTCTTTATTCGAGGCAACTGCGCCAGCCCCGAGGTGATGCGTCCGCTGATTGATGGCGTGGATGGGGTGATTCAGGCCACTGCGACGCTGGCAGGCGTCATCGGCTTTCATCGCCGCGCGGGGGATATCCTGAGCAATGATCTCTCCGCGCATGCCAACGTGCTGCGGCTGAGCGTGGAAGCGAAGGTGGGGCGCGTGGTTTACGTCTCTTCCTCGATGGTTTACGAGCGGCACACGTCGCAGCCTCTGCGGGAAGACGATGAGGAGTTGCGCCTGGCGAGGACGGATTACGGACTCTCAAAACTGGTCGGGGAGCGAATGTCGCTGGCCTTTTGGAACCAGTATCGCCTGCCTTACACCATCTGGCGGCCATTCAATGTGATCGATCCGCAGGAGGCAGGCTCTGACGATGTCGGCGTCAGCCATGTTTTCGCCGATTTCACGCACCGCCTGGTAGGGCGGCAGCAGAATCCTCTTGAAATTCTGGGCGATGGTTATCAGACGCGAAGTTTTGCGCACATCCGTGAAATTGGAGAGGCTATCGCGCGGTTTTCCTTTGCGCCTTCCACCTTGAATCAGGTCTTCAATCTGGGAAATCCGGAACTGATCACCATGCGGGAGCTGGCTCAAAAGATTTATCGAAAGGCGCAAGAAAGAGGATTGGTCCGTTCGACGCGGCCTCTCGAATTCAAGTCCCTTCCCGTGGTGGAAACAGATGTGAAGCAGAGAGTTGGGGACTTCACCAAGGCCCGCCGCGAACTGGGCTGGGAAGCCCGCGTCGGCATTGATGAGGCGATTGAAGAGTGCCTGGATTGCTTTGTCTCTCATCGGACGATGGCGGCTGCATGCGCTTCTCTCTCGACATCTTCCGAAGAGCGTGTCCTGCGGGCTTTATAGCCACCTGCGACGAGCCTCCTGATCCCGCAAAGCTATGCGAGTTACGACGCCAGAGCCGGCATCTCAAAATGCGGGCACAACTTTTTCAGAGTCCTCCACCCCAGGCATTCATCCAGAGCAGATTTCTAATCTGAAACCTGCGCCTACGGTCACCGCGCCGGCCCCGGAGCGCATAAGCCAACCCGAGGTCTCCGCCGGCGTGTTGTTTCGGGCGCTGGTCTATGGCGGCACGGGTTACGGCGAGGAAGCGTGGGTGGAAGCTTTGGGACTGGCTGAGAGCGGGATCCCCGTCCAACTTGTCCCGATGGGCGCCCGCAAGGACAGCAAAAGGCTCCTTCCGGTGGAATCGCGTCAGAAGCTTGAGCAACTGAAGCATACCCGGCTGGACATATCCCGGAGCGTCTATTACCAGGGCTCGCCTGCCGACGGCTGGGATCTTGAAACTTATGGACGCTGCCGGGTGGCCCGCACCATGTTCGAGACCGACCGAATTCCGGACGGCTGGAAGGAACTCTGCAACCGGATGGATGAAATCTGGGTTCCGGGCCCGTTCAATTTTGAGACTTTTGCGGCTTCGGGAGTGCATGAGACCAAACTGAAAATCATGCCGGCTGGAGTTGATACCAGGCTCTTTCGGCCGGGATTGAAGCCTCTCACGATTCCGAAGAAACGTAAATTCTCCTTTCTTTCCGTCTTCGACTGGCACGACCGGAAAGGATACGACGTTCTATTCAAAGCTTATGCCGCGGAATTTAAGGTGGATGAGGACGTTTGCCTCATTTTGAAGGTCTACCAGATCAACGATCCGCGAGCGGATCTGGAGTCCAAAATTGTCTATTTTCTCGAAAGGGAAGTAGGTCTGCCGCTTGAGAAAACGCCTCCTATTATTTTACTTAACGGTTTCATTCCACAGGCTGATATGCCGCGCCTTTACGCCTCCGCCGACGCGTTTGTCCTGCCAAGCCGCGGGGAAGGCTACGGGCGGCCTTATATGGAAGCGCTGGCCTGCCAGATGCCGGTAATCGGCACACGATGGAGCGGGCAGGCTGACTTTTTGAATGACTTGAACAGCTACCCGATTGAAATTGAAGGAGTCTTTCCGGTTTCTTCCCGGGTCGATCTCGAGCACTTCGCCGGACATCGTTGGGCTGAGCCCAGCCTGGAACACTTGCGCCGCCAGATGCGACGAGTTTTCTCCAATCCCGAAGAGGTGCATGCGCGAGCGGCGCGAGGCCGGGCGGATATGATCTCGCAATTTGATTGGCGCGTCATCATCCCGCGCTGGGTGACTGAGTTTCGCCGGCTGCTGGAAGGATAGCCCTGAAAAATCGATGCCTTTCTACGCCGTCAAGCCCGATTCGTTTGAAGTTCAAAGCGCTTACGAGCGCAGTTCGCGCGCCTGCCTGCTGACCGATGCGCAATCCGAAGCTGAAATTCCGTCGGAAATTCTGTCAGCCGTGGAAACGATCGAGATGGGGGAAGTCTCATCGTGGCATCCGGGCTATATCCCGCCTCAGTCGGATGCTGCGCTTTTCTGGTTCGCCGGTGAGCGTCTGCTCTGCGGCTCAAGCGCGGGCATACGGCATGATCTTTTGATTCCAGGAAGGCGATCCTTTGTCGCAGTTCATTATCCTTGCCTCTCCGATATGGACCTCATCGGTCTTCAACCTCGGAGCTGGACAACCGGAGCTTGCGAGGACTATATCAATCGCAGCTATCGCATCGCCGCCAGCTCCCGGCCTTCATCGGCCTTAGTGAGATTTTTGCAGGGAAGTCATGAGCCTTGGGCGCGCCTCTGTAATCTGCTCCAAATCGCCCAGGAAGCCCCGGAAAAAGCCCTGGCCGGACTTGCCGGAATGTGGGGCGAGGGACGCTTGCATTCTATCCTTGCCACACTTGTGCTGCGCAATCTGATCGTGCTCCTTATTCGTCAGGGCAACATCCCGAGCGCCGAGCAGCTTCTTGATTCGGGAATGAAAGCCTTTCCCAAATATGCCGAATTGCCGTTTCTCACCATGTGGCTGCGCGCCCGTCAGGGCAATCCGCAAGGCGTGGTGGGTTATCTCAAGCGGGCGGTTGAGCAGTCAGACCCTTCATTCATCGGCTCGGGCGGTGAAAATTCTTATCGGGCGCAGTGGGTTCTGGGATCTGTGGCCGATAGCGCGGGCCATCAGGCGGTTGCCTATCGATATTATTCCTCGGGCCTTCTGGCAAACCCCGCTTTTGAGCCTTCAGTTGTGGGAATTCTTCGGCAACGCGTTCCTTTCAGAGTCGCTCACGAACTGCAAATCTTTGATCTCTGCCCGATGGTGCGGCGCGAGCCGCGTTATTTTGAGCCTGTTTTTTACTTCCTGTTATTACACCGGCAGATTAGCGCGGCGAGGCGGATACTTGAATTGGTCAAGCCGCCGGAGCTGCGGCCTGGCATGTGGCATGAACAATTGGAATCGGTGGCCGCGGCTTATCGCCCCGCTCCCCGGCCTGCCAGCGCCAAACCCGGCGTCATGCTGATTGGCAATTATTTTTCCAACGCCAGCTTTGCGCGTATTAACCGCGAGATCGGCGCGGCGCTGATGAGCGAGTCAAGTCTGGACGTCAGCCTTGAGCCTCACGATTTCGCCCTCGCGCCTGCCCGCGCTTTTAACCATCATGAAGCCCTGTGCCAGGGTCTGATGCGCCGGATTGCCCATCTGGACCTTACCATTCGCCATCACTGGCCGCCGGATTTCAGCCGCCCTTCATGCGGAAAGCTTTTTAGTATTGTGCCCTGGGAATTTGGCGCTGTCCCCTGCCGCTGGGTGAAGGAAATTGAAGAAAATGTAGACGAGTTGTGTGTTTGCTCGTGCTTCGTCCGGGATGTTTTCGTCCGATGTGGCGTGGACCCTTCGCGCATCAGCGTGGTCCCGTATGGCATGGATCGAACGGTTTTCACTCCTGAAGGAATTGCATCGCGCCCCGCAGGCAGCCGGGGTTTTGTTTTTTTGTTTGTGGGCGGGGCGATTGCGCGCAAGGGAATTGACCTGCTCTTGAAGGCTTATCAGCAGGCTTTCACTGCTGCGGATGACGTGACGCTGATTATCAAGGAACTCGGCTCGAAGACTTTCTATCGCGGTCTTTCGCTCACTAAAGAGATTCGCCGTGCCATGCGTCGCTCAGGCGCGCCCCATGTGATCCTGATCAGTGACGAGATGGCGGATAGCGACCTGGCGGCGCTTTATCGCGGATGCGACGCGTTCATTCTGCCCTATCGGGGCGAAGGGTTCGGAATGCCTCTGGCGGAAGCTCTGGCTTGCGGCAAGCCGGTGATCACAACAGGCTCAGGCCCCGCAAAAGAGTTCTGTCCAATCGAGGCTTCCTATTTCATCTCGGCTCAGGAGGTGGAGGTCCCCAAACCGCATCCGCCATTGGGTGAAATGACAGGGGCTTTCACCTGGTTTGAACCCGATCTTGAAGAATTGACCGCCACAATGCGGTACGTTTACGAGCACCGTGAGGAAATCAAGCGGCGCGCCGCCGGCGCTGCCAAGGCGGTCCATCAAGCGCTCGATTGGAGCAGGGTAACTGCCCTGTACCTGGAGAGAATTCACCATTTATGCGTTCGCTAGCCCTTTCGATGATCGTTTGCAACGCTGCGGCGACATTGGCAGACTGCCTGGAAAGCGTTCGCGGCGTGGTGGATGAGATTGTTATCGCTGACACCGGCTCGACCGATGCGACAGAATCCGTGGCCCTCCGCTACGGAGCGAAAATCACGTCGATTCCCTGGGAACAGGACTTTGCGGCGGCGCGAAACAGGGCGCTCTCACAGGTGAAATCCGATTGGGTGCTGGTGCTGGACGCTGACGAGATGCTGGATGCTTCAGCGAGCGAGAACATTCGCTCGTTGTTGCGTGACGAAGTGGGCGGCTACCATGTTTCCATTCGGAATTATGTGCGGAGCCTCACCGAGCGCGTATGGGACCGCGCAGCGCAACCCAACACGTCCGGCCTTCCGCAAGCGCGGCAATATCCGGCGTATGTCGAGCATGAAAACGTGCGCCTGTTCCGCCGTCATCCGGAAATTTATTTCGTCGGCCGGGTCCATGAAACCGTAGGCCCGCGGGCGCTAGCCTGCGGGTTCAAGCTGGAGCGCGCCAATTTTGTGATTCATCATTTCGGCCTGATGGCAGACCCGGAAATTCGGCAGCGGAAGAGCCGCCTCTACCGTGAGCTTGGCCAGGCGAAAGTCCGGGAAATGCCGGATGATGCGCAGGCTCATTTTGAGCTGGGGCTGGAAGAGTTTAACAGCTTTAAGGATTATGAGACCGCCCTGTCTTGCTTCAAGCGCGCGCGCGAGCTGAATCCTCGCGTTTCCATCTCCTGGCTTTTTTCGGGTCTGGCGCTGCTTCGCCTGGGGCGGAGCGCGGAAGCCCTCCGTTGCCTTGAGCAGGCGCAGAAAGTAGGGCCTCAAACGGCTTTGATCAGCGAGGCGATGG
>DATGKJ010000177.1:0-4004 GCA_035294685.1 Terriglobia bacterium
GCTGGCCATTGCCGATTCCTACTACAAACAAGGGGGCATTTCCGGGCTGACGGAAGCCGAAGCGGAGTACAAGGACTTCATCACATTTTTCCCCACCGCGCCGGAGGCTCCCATGGCGGAGTATCGCGCCGGCATGTGTCATTTCCGATTAATGGGCAAAGCGGATCGCGACCAGACGGAAGCTCGCCAGGCGGAGACTGAGTTCAAGGAATTCCTGGTGAAGTTCCCTCAAAACCCTCTCATGCCCGAAGTCAAAGCCAGATTGCGCGAAGTGCAGGAGGTGCTGGCCCAGGGTGACTACGAAATTGCGCAGTTCTATTACATACGCGGCGCGTGGCCGGCGGCGGAGTCGCGCTACAAGGAAATTGTGGATGATTACCCCAATTTCAGTCAGGGCGACCGTGTGTTCTGGAACCTGGGTCAGACGCTTGCGCACCTGAACAAGAAGCGGGAAGCCGTGCCTTATTACGATCGCCTGATTATGGAATTCCCCTTAAGCCCGCTGGTGAAGGACGCTCAACAGCAACTTGCTGAGATGCACGAGCCGATCCCCAAGCCGACGCGAGCCATGCTTGCCCGCGCGGAAGCTGACGCAGCCAAGCGCGGCCATCGAAACATCTTCGAGCAGGCTTTGGGGGCGTTTTCCAGCGCTCCTGATTTCTCCGAGACGCTGCATGGGCCTGTCGTTCTGGGATCACCGAACCAGATCCAGGTGAAGATCGCCAAGCTCAATGGGAATCTGAACGCTCCGGCATCGACAACCTCGGCGGGTCACAACACCTTGGGCGCTCAGACAGCCAGCATGGCCAGCTTGAATTCCGGCAAGCCGGTCGATCCCCTGCCATCAGATTCCAACTCGAGTTCTTCCACGTCGAATTCCAACACTTCAGGCAAGACCCAGCAGAACGTGACGAATCAAAACGAAACCGCCTCGTCTCCCGCCCCTCCCGCGCCGAAAAAACAGGGCAAGTTCCATTTCCTCAAAAAAATCATTCCATAATCACTGCCCCGCCTTTGTTCCACGGCTTGCAAGCCGATGCTCCTCACTTTCGTGTTGTTCGCTTCGTCATAGCCGGGCTCAGGAGCTCTTTTCAGGGCGCAGCAGGGGAAACAAAATCACGTCACGAATCGAGCGGGAATCCGTAAGAACCATCGTAAGGCGGTCAATGCCAATTCCTTCGCCGCCCGCGGGCGGCATGCCGTAACTGAGGGCGCGAATGTAGTCCTCATCAATGGTGTGAGCGGTGAGGTCGCCCTTCTCGCGGAGCAACTGCTGGTATTCAAAGCGGTCTTTTTGCTCGCGGGGATCATTCAATTCGCTGAATGCGTTGGCGATTTCCATGCCTCCGATATAAAGCTCAAAGCGCTCAACAAAGTTGGGATCATCCGGCTTCTGCTTGGCCAGGGGCGAAACCTCAAGCGGGAAGTCCAGAATGAACGTGGGCTGAATCAAGTGTTTTTCGACGACCGCTTCAAAGAGCTCCGCCAGAGCGGCGCCGGGCGCCGTATCATCACCGAACGCCAGGGGCTTTTCGGCAGATCGGTTGTACGCCTCAATCCAGCGGAAGACGGCGCGCGGCTCTGCGAAATCCTCCACTTTCGGCGCTGGCCCGGCGGCGGAAGGCCAGTGCCTCACAATAGCTTCCTTCATGGTTAAGCGCTCGAAAGACCGGAAGGAAATTTTGTGGCCCTGGAATTCGCATTCCAGGTCTCCCAGCACCGCCTGGGCAACGCGCGGCAGCAGCCGCTCGGTGAGCGCCATCATATCCCGATAATCCGCGTAAGTTTGATAGAACTCGAGCATGGTGAATTCGGGGTTGTGCTGAGTGGAAATTCCTTCATTGCGGAAATTGCGATTAATCTCGTAGACGCGGTCGAGGCCACCCACGATGAGGCGTTTTAAATAAAGCTCCGGCGCCACGCGCAGGTAAAGGTTGAGGTCGAGCGCGTTGTGGTGCGTGACGAATGGCCGGGCCATGGCTCCGCCGGGAAGGGGCTGCATCATGGGCGTTTCGACTTCCAGATAGCCTTCGCCATCCAGAAATTCGCGGATGGCGCGAATCAGGCGGCTGCGGCGCTCGAAAACCTTCCGCACCCCATCATTGACCATCAGATCGAGATAACGCTGCCGGTAGCGAATCTCAACATCGGACAGGCCGTGCCATTTCTCAGGCAAAGGAATCAGGCTCTTGGCTAGAAAGGTCAGACGCTCGGCATGAACGGTGAGTTCGCCCGTGCGGGTGCGAAAAAGATAGCCCTCCACGCCGATGATGTCGCCGAGATCGAGCAGTTTGAAAAGCTCGAAATCGCGCTCTCCCACCGCATCGCGCCGCACGTAGATTTGCAGCCTCGCGCCGCCGCTTGCGAGGTGCGCAAAGCCGGCTTTTCCGTGCGGCCGGATGGTCATCACCCGTCCGGCTATGCGCACGTGGACTTTCTCCATTTCCAGTTCTTCCGACGCACTTTGGGAATATTTCTGTAAGATCTCGGGCACGGTGTGAGTGAACTCAAACTTGCGGGGATAAAGTTCAAAGCCGAGATCCGTAATAGCGCTCAGTTTCTTCCGGCGCTGAAGAATCAAAGCATCTTGTTCATCGGCGTGCACAACGCCACCTCCTGAATATCGCGGGCAATCAGAAAATCAGCATGCGCGAAGCCCGCTGAAAACGAGACTTATTAGAGCGTTACCTCCATATAACGGCGCGCAGCCGCTTCGAAAGCGTGATGAGCTGCGTCGCGGGTAGTGTCCTGGTTTGCCGTGTGGCACGGGCGTCCCGCCCGTGAAGCGTTGAACTGCCACGGCCAGGATGGCCGTGCCACGTGATACGAGCCAGATTTTGGACACTACCGCGTGCGCGCCATGACGCGCGCAAAGTTCCTATATTATAATAACGTGCTTGGCGTCGGCTCGATTCTGTTTGTCGGCGGCGCGAATTTATGGAAACAACTTGGGAATGATATTCACTCGCCGTAAGTTATTGGCTTCATCCGCCCTCTTTCTTGGCGACAAACTTCTCGAAGCCCTTTCAACTCCGATCAGCAAATGGAGCGCCCCGGTGCGCCTGAATGCGGCCCAGTTGCCCGGCGCGAATCCGCAGTCGCCCGTAACCTTTGTCGATGTGGCCAAGCAGGCTGGCGTGACGGTTGAGAACGTCTGGGGAGGCGTAACCCATAAGAAGTATATTGTCGAAGCGAAAGGCAGCGGCATCGCCTTCTTTGATTACGACATGGACGGATGGCTTGACATCTATCTGACCAACGGCACACGTCTGAATACGACCTGGCCGCCCGGGCAGGCGCCCCACACTCATCTGTTAAAGAACAATCGGGATGGAACGTTTACGGATGTGACCGAACGCGCAGGCATTGGCCGCACCGGATGGCAGACCGGCGTTTGCGTGGGCGATTACGACAACGACGGCGTGGACGACCTTTTCATCACGTTCTGGGGCCATAATATTCTCTTCCACAACAACGGCGACGGCACATTCACCGACGTCACCAAAAAAGCCGGACTCTGGAAGGATGAGGTTCGCTGGGGTTCCGGTTGCTGTTTTCTGGATTACGACCGCGACGGCCGCCTGGACCTCTTCGTGGCCAACTACATTGTGGTTGATCTGGCGAAGATTCCCGTGCCGGGGCAGACCGGCTACTGCCAGTGGAAGGGCATTCCGGTAATGTGCGGCCCGCGCGGCTTGCCAGGCGGCTACAATCTGCTTTATCACAATAACGGCGACGGCACGTTTACCGATGTCTCGGAAAAATCCGGCATTTTGAAGCCCGGCGCGCGCTATTCGATCACTCCCGTTTCATACGATTTTGACAACGACGGCTGGCCCGATATTTATGTGGCCGTCGATTCAGAGCCCAGCATCCTGTTCCATAACAATCACGATGGAACGTTCACGGATGTGGGCGTGATGGCGGGCGTGGCCTATAACGAAGATGGGCAGGAGCAGTCTGGAATGGGCGTGGGCGTGGCGGATTATGACTGCGACGGCCAT
>DATGKJ010000178.1:0-5143 GCA_035294685.1 Terriglobia bacterium
CGTCCAGCAGAAACTTTCGGGTAAGGTCCAGGTTCCCGTCCGCCACGCCGTTCACCCGCAATTCCACTTCGCCGTCACCCAGCCACTGGTGCTGCTCGCGCGTGGGACAATCCATGGTGCCGTCGAGCGTGCAGAGCTGGAAGGTGTAAGCTCCCATCTGCCAGAGCCTGGTGAGCAAAGGGCTCGAGCTTTCAAATGATCCGGCGTGATTTAAATTCGCCGTGCTGAAGCGTAGCCCAACCCGGAACTTCAGGGGCGCAGCAAGGTTTGGAAAAGAAAGCTCCACAAAACGAAGTCCGTGCCACCCCCACATCGTCCAGCGCTGCGTCCCCGGGGCGACGAAATACTGGGCCACGTAATTTCCGCCAGGCTCGTCAGCGGTGATGTCTCCGTTCACCATCATTTCACTCCAGCCAATGTCAATGCCGGCAGGCTGAGGCGTTTCAACGCTGAATTGGAGATACCCATCCACCTCGCGGCCCATGTCAAGGATGACGTAGGGCGTCTGCCCAGCAGGGGCGGGCTGGATTTCCGCATAATCCGAGGATGAAGAACTGGTGAGGGCATTGGCGTTGGTCAGGATCGAAGCCTGCGGCGTGTGTTTTTCCGCGGCGATCTCCCCGCCGAGCCTGGAAAGCGGACTGCCGTTGTTGAAAAAGAACGGCTGGGGCCGGCGGGCTGGGAACGTTCCAGCGCTCACCACCTTCGCCGGACTCATCTCCTTTTCGAGCGGGTAGGCCATCGGCCGCGGCGCAAGGTGGGCGTACGGTTCTTCGGGAGGCGACTGGCGGCCCCAGATGCTGCGCATTACTTCCACCGGAAGCCAACTGCTGTCATCGAACCCAGGCTCGGTCCAACCCTTCGCGACCCGGTCCGAGTGATAGACTTCGATGTTGCCGAGATCGTTCAGCTCGGGTGTGTTTAACTCCCATGCATGATCTTCCATTGCGCGCCAGCTTCCGTCTGTCTCGATCACCCGCTGTTCCGAACCCTGGCCGATTTCAAGCTGGCAGATCAGCGCTCCATGAGTCATCGCTATAAAGCGCGGCGGAACCGGCGGCGGCTCATACCATGCCTTATCTTCCCCGAACCAGCGCACCTCAACGGCAATCACATTCTTTCCCGGATGCAGCTTTGGAGCGACGTCGAACACGTCGTAGTAATACCAGCGCGCCGGGGCTCGCGCCGGCCCCTGGCCGACGTATTCTCCGTTTAGAAACGCGCGGTAGCGGCTATCGGCAAAGATGGCCAGGCGCGCTTCGCCAGGGACTTGTGACAAAGTAAACGTCTTGCGAAAAAGCATGAACTGGTTCTTGTGCGGGGCGATGGCGCTGGTTGAGGGCCAGATGAAGTTTGCCGTCCAATGGATCGAACTTGCTGGTGGGGCGGCCCTGCCGCCTGTCGTGAAGGTGAGGCAGAGAATCGCGGGAAATAAGTATTGTATGAATGGGCGTCTTCGCAAATTCATGAAATTTCTCCAAGACAGGCTGTTATAAAACTTCCCCCGCCGTCATTTTGAGAAGCCACAGGCAACGAAGAATCTCAGGGCGGAAGCAAGTGATAAGTGATGAGTGACAAGTGACGAGCAATGATTGCTTTCGGGATTTCGGCTCGTCTTCTTGTCTCTCGTCTCTTGTCTCCCGTCTCTTCCCGCCCACCACTGCCGTCGAGATGCTTCGCGGAGCTTATTCTGAGCTATTGAGGATTACAAATTATAGTGACACTATTTGCTGTAGCGGCGCTGTCCCTTCACTTCGTTCAGGGCAGGCTCTCAGCGCCGAAAGACGCCGGTGGGGACACCGGCGCTACAGAAGAAGTCATCACTATAATTTGTAATCCCCTGTAAATGCGGGGGCCTTCATTATGCCGCTGTTATTTTGAAACGAGCGCATAGTGGCCGGCGTGATCCAGATGAATTACGGCGCGCTGGCCGTTCTCCGCCGGGGCGCCCGACTCCGTGCGGCCATTAACCTGAACCGCAGTTTCACCCGGAGTCACCGGCATGGAAACCGTTGCCTGCGTGCCCGGTGGTAAGTCAACGATAGCCGCTAAGCGACCGCTGGAAGCGGCATGGTAGTCCACTCTGATCAGGCCGCGCGGTGTAGGTTCGCCTCCTCGCACCCAGCCGAGCCCGGCAAGTTCCGGGCGAATTGCCACCTTCGTGAATCCAGGCGCTGTGGGCTTGATTCCCAGAATCTCTTCCATGAGCCAGATCGTCGGGCCGCTCGACCAGCCGTGCGCCAGGCTCACAAAATATCCCTGGCCAAAGTCGGCGCGCAGCATCCGGTGCCATCCCTGTTTGGGCAGCCCCAATTCGTACGCTTCCCACGTGCTGGTTGCTCCGCGTCGAACCATCCCGCCCCAATACTGGCGAATCCAGTCCAGGGCGTGCTTGTACTGGCCCGCCGAAGCCATTGCGGAGATGACGTAGAAATTATAGTAGGGTGTGATGCGAAACTTGTCGGGATGGGAAAGCACTTTTTGCCAGATAGTTTGCGTTTGATTCTCATCCGCAAGACCCGAGTAAATGGCCATGGCGTTTGGCTGCCAGCGGTCGCCAAACGTTCCTGTTTGCGGATCGAGCATGTACTTGAGCGCGGCGTCGCGAATCGCCTGGGCCTTCGACTCGAAGCGCTCCGCATTGGCTGAATCCCCTAATTGCCGCAGCAGCCATGCGCCCCGCTTAAAGGCCGCATAAAACTCGAATTGCGTGCCGCGCTGGGCGTTGGGCGACGTTTCACTGAGCGGGCGTGTTTCGCCGAAGGAAAACGATGGCGAAAGTCCCGGCGACCAGTCAACGTACGGCCAGGCATGATGGCGATTGGTAAAGACACTGCGGTCATCAAGCTCGCTGGCCATGTAATCGAGAAGCTGGACAAGCGGCTGATGGATGGAGCGCAGATAATTGAGGTCGCCGAAATGTTGGTAGTAGTCCGCTTCGCCCATCACCCAGAACGCCGAATAGCCCGGGATGTGATTCACGTCGCGATCAACCGGCTGGCCGGCGTCGCGGATCAGGGCGTTCATGGTTTCTTGCATCAGGAAGTGATCGGCAAACACGGCGTCAATCACGTGCCCGCTCACGTCCAGGTCGCCCATCCACCGCGCCCGGTCGCGCTTGGGAGCGTCCCAGATGTCATCCTGCATGCAGAGATGGCTGGTGTAAGCCCCCAACTGCCAGATACGATTGAGAAGCGGATCAGACGACTCAAAAGAGCCTTGGTAATGGACTGGATAGTAGATGTCATCAAGCTGGATGGTCTTAAAGCGCAACGGGGAAGAACCGCTGAGAAAAGTCACCTTGGCGTAGCGGAAGGCGCTCTTAGGACCGTAGGCGGTCGCGTGGGGCGGAACGTCCAGTTCATCGACGCCCAGATAGGGTTCCTGCAAGGTCTCGCCCAGCGATTCGCCGTATTGGATGGCCAGCCGCATCGGCGCATCGGAGTCTGAGACCACTTCGAGCCGCCCCGTGGATTCACGCCCAAAATCAAGAACCAGGCTGGGGTATTCAGTGTCAAGCGCCTTCGCGTGAGGCAAATCCATCGTAAAATCCTCCGCCGGAGGGGGGCTGAACTGATCTCCTTTTGCCGCGAGGACTTCGACATGATGAAATGCGCCGAGCCCCTGAAAGATATCAAGTGTTGCAGCCGCTCGCACGGGCAGGCGAGCCAGGAATGGCGAGATGCCGTCATAGCCGGGCCAGCGATACATGCCGGCGTCCTGATTCGCCTGGAAGAAGTTGATGCTGCTTTCGATTCCTCCCAGCACTGCCGCGTCCTGCCAGCTGCTCTCGCTGAAATCCGGTTGCTCCCATCCGTTTTGCTCTTCAGTGTTGTACTTCCAACCACTGCCGCTCATCAGGATAGCTGGCCCGTTCACTTCCTTCGCGCGAGGCACAATTTTCACCGCCAGCCGCCGGCCATTGGCGACGGCTAGAGCAAGCACGTTGTGGCCAGCATGGAGCGTTTGGGTTACATTAAGGACCAAAACGTAAGGATGGATTTTGGCTCCCAGATCCTGCCGTGCGTTGGCTAAAAGCTGGCCATTCAGATAGACGCGCATTCGCGCCGGTCCTGCCGCATAAAGCGTGGCCACTTCCGGGACGCTTGCGAGATCAAAACTCCGGCGAAAATAAACCCATTGCGGAGTATTCCCGGCAAGGGGATTCCAAAATTCGACAGGCGTCCTCTGGCGCGCCTGTACCCAGATGTATTGCTCAGGCAGCGGATGGTGCAACTGTGATTCGAGCTTTGGGGATTGAATCTGGGCGGTGAGGTCTAATAATGGATTGGGGCTGTAAACGCTCTGCGTGGTCTGGCCTGAGAGATTAAACGTCATCAGGACGAAAAACAACAAAGAATGCAAAATCAAGGATCGTTTTTGCATGCAGCCCCTCCTTGGACTCATGATGGGCGGTGTGAAATCAGTGGCGGGGTGACGCCGTTAACCGACTGCCAAAGACTCAAACACTCTGTCATTCCGAAAAGCCAAAGGTGACGAGGAATCCGAAAGGCGGTGACGAGTGGTGAGTGACGAGCAAAGATCGCTTTCGGCCGCTTTTTCTTGTCATTTGTCTCTCATCATTTTTCACTCATCACTGTGGTTTGGATTCCTCGCAGAGTTTACCCTGAGTCGAAATACAGGGATTCTTCCGCCTCGCTGCGCTCGGCGTCAGAATGACAAGCGAAGGTACTGGTCTGACAATCCAGAGTTTTTCAGCAACCTGTTTAGAACTGGTAGCGCAAAGCAAACTCAACAATCCGAGGATCTCTGGCGCTTGTCACCTGGCCGTAGGTGCCACTCCCAAAAGTTGGATCGATGCCATTGAAATTGGTGTGATTGAAAATATTGAAGAACTCACTCCGGAATTCAATCGTGTGGCGTTCGGCGAAGTGGAAGTCTTTGTAAAGCGCCATATCGAAGTTGACGGTGCCCGGGCCCATAATTGAACCGGGAGCAGCATTGCCGAAAAATCCGGGCGGAGGCGCTGCAAAGGCTCCGGTATTGAACCACTGCTGCACGGTTTTCGGGCCGGTAACCGTGCTGGCAATGCGGTCGGGACGGGTCGCCAGGCCTTGATTTGCAATGCTCAGGCTAGGATCCTGGTTGAATCCGCTTTGGATCGTCGTAATATCTGAATACT
>DATGKJ010000179.1:0-7450 GCA_035294685.1 Terriglobia bacterium
CTTACAGGGGATTACAAATTATAGTGACACTATTTGCTGTAGCGGCGCTGTCCTCAGCGCCGAAAGACGCCGGTGGGGACACCGGCGCTACAGAAGAAGTCGTCACTATAATTTGTAATCCTCAATAGGTTCAGCTTGACATGTCTGAAGGATTTCCAGCACCCACCGGGTCTCATGCCAAAGATGCGCCCAACTGTCCGGCCATGCCGCGAGCCGCCTGATGAAAACTCGTTTGAAACTCCCGCTTTTCATCCTCTGTCATAAAACTGGCCTCAACAGCATTCTGGCAAAGCTTCATAATTTCCGCAGGGCCAAATCCAAACGTTCGCGCGGCCAGCGCAAGCTCGCCTTCCAGGCTTGTGGCGAACATGGCAGGATCATCCGTGTTCAGCGTCACTTGAACGCCGGCATCCCACAGTTGCTTCAACGGATGGTCTTGCACATCGTCAAAAAGCCCTGTGCACACGTTGCTGGTGAGGCAAACTTCCAGAGGAATTTCATAATTGCATAGAAGTCGGACCACTTCAGGATCGCGAGCCCCGGCAATGCCGTGACCGATGCGTTCCGGCTTCAGCAGATGAATGGCCTGACGCATACCCGCTGGGTTGTGGCACTCCCCCGCGTGGGCGGTGCAATGCAACCCCAAGTGGCGGGCTTCCTGATATACGTCTGCGAAAAGCTCAACCGGCCCGCGCTCTTCATCACCGCCAATGCCAAAAGCCACGACGCCCTGGTCACGGAACGTTCGCGCCCAGCCTAAGACTTCTCGCGCGTGATCGGTTCCAAACTGGCGCACGGCGTCGAAAATCCACCGCACTTTAAGCGGCGTGGTTGACTCGAAGCGATGGGCAACCTCAGAGATGGCTTCAAAAGTCTCCGGGAGGGACTGCTTTTTCCAGAGAATGACGCCCGTCGAAAGCGTAATTTCGGCATAACGGACGTTCTGTGAGACGAGAGCTTGAAGCAGGCGCTCAGTGGCCAGCGCATAATCCAAAGGAGATTCAAGCAGGAGGCTCACCAACTTGAAGGCATTCAGGAACTCGGGAAGATTGCCATAGCGGAAATTGCGCTCCTCTTGCCGTCGAATCCAGGCTTCCGTTTCCTGCTCAAGCCGCCCTTTGGCGCGTGAAAGTTCTCTTAAGGTTTCCGGCTGAATGCTGCCTTCGAGATGCAGATGCAGCTCAGCTTTTGGAAGAGTATGGATCCATGATTCAAGGCTCTGCGTGGAATCGGTTTCCAAGGCTGCCAGGCAAGGAAAAAAATTTTGCATTAACGGTTGGGAACTGATGGCTGACCGGCATTGAGCCAGGCCGTATACCAGTAAGAGCCGATGTCATGCGCGGCGCGTCCAAGCTCATCGATCACAATCGAGCTGACGGCCGTGTAAAAGCGGTCGTAGTAATCCTCATTATAATCGGGCAAGTCGTCCAGCGCGTTGCGGTCTGCATACAAGACGCGATCGACCCACGTGTTGGCTTCCAGAATAATCTGAAAGGCATATTCCGTGGGATCGTTGATTTTGACCGCCGGAACGGAGCGGAAGAGGATGAAATTCTTGTAACGGTCGACCAGGTTGATCCCGAAGCGCGCGGCAAGGCCGGTTTGGCCCGTTAACTGGCCGTCGTAATTTTCGGTCGTATTCAACGGGTCGTGGGCATCGGCGACGTAATACCCCAGCACCGCTGCATCCTCGCGCGCCCGATCCCACTTCCCTTCCCGAAAGTCATTGGTGAGCCGCAGACTGAATTCGCCGATCTGCCACGGCAACGTCCCGCTTCGCCCGACGCGCCGCGCCCCATACTGCTTCACCGCTTCCTGATAGGAGTGTGGAAGCTTCACATAAGGGAATCTCCCATAATCATCCAGGTAGATGAAGTGCCGGAAGCGTTCAAAGCGATCTTTCTTCATCCACACGTCAGGATCGTTGACGTGCGCCAGCAGAAACTGTCGATAGGCCTGGAAGTAGCCCTGAAGGGGTTGCGGCAAAGTTTCAAGAGCCCAGTTGGTGACCAGTTGATGCGTCTCCGGTCCCCAGGCAAGCGCAGGTGAGGAAGCGAGCAAACCGAGAATGAAGATGCCGAGAAAATGCGACACGCCTGCGGCGCGAAGATTGCGGCAAACTCGCTTTGAATGGAAAATGCAGCGGGAAGGATTCTTCATAGTCAGCGGATCGGGATTCCACAACCCTGTTGAAAAGCGTCGTCGGTCTCGCAATCGGCGTCACCCGCATCCGGTCCGCCGCTGTAATGTCGAGCTTTTCAAGCCCGGCAGACCGCCCGTCACGAACGGCAATACAGCATTTTCAACAAGCTGCTACAGGCGCTCAAAAAGGATTTTACCGCATTACCGCCTGCGAAAGCAGGTCGTGGGGCCTAGTCATCATAAAGCAGCAGATCGCTGCCTGTATACTCGTGCGTTTGCCGACAACCAGGATTTTCGCAGCTTAGCCTTTTTTGCCACGTCCTATTCACAAAGTCGAAATTTCTTCGTCCGCCCGGCTGATAAAGGCTAGCTGCCAGTTCCGCGCCTCGTACGCCAGGGATATACTCATCGTCGACGGGTATCCTTTTTCCGCAATGTTTGCAGGCCACTCCAATCTTCTGAGCCACCGCAGCGAGTCTCCCATCAGTTTCAATCCAACAACGCCGCAAGCCGAGTCATTTTTCAGCGAATTCGCTCCGGTAGCGGCTATATCCGAAGTAAATGCAGAGGCCGATCACCAGCCACACCCCAAAGCGAACCCAGGTCTCAAGAGGAAGGCTTGCCATCAGCACCAGGCAACACAGAACGGAAGCTACAGGAATCACCGGAACCCAGGGGACGCGAAATCCGCGCTTCCGGTCGGGCTGCCTGCGGCGCAGAATGAGCACTCCCAAAGCCACCAGAACGAACGCGAAGAGCGTTCCGATGTTGGATAAATCGGCGAGCGTACCGATGTCGAAAATCCCCGCCGGAAGCGCCACAAAAAGGCCCGCCGTCCAGGTGCTGATGTGGGGAGTACGGAACCGTTTGTGCACGCTTGAGAAAATGCGTGGGAGCAGCCCATCGCGCGACATGGCAAACCAGATGCGCGCCTGGCCAAGTTGGTAGACAAGGAGAGAGCTGGTCATACCCATCAGCGCGCCGATCACCACCCAACGCTCCACCGTAACCAATCCGACGGCCTGCAAGGCATGGGCGACCGGCGCGGCGTTGCGCAGCGAGGGCCACTTCTGAATGCCGGTCAGAACCACTGCGACTGAAATATAGAGAATCGCGCAGGCAACGAGTGACGCCAGGATGCCAAAAGGAACGTCTTTCTGCGGATGGGGGCATTCTTCGGCTGCGGTGGAAACGGAATCAAAGCCAATATAGGTAAAGAAAACAATGGCGCCGCCTGTGAGAATGCCCTGCCAGCCGTTGGGCGCGAACGGCTTCCAATTGGCGACTTTCACGTGAGGCGCGGCAGCCGCCACAAAAATCAGAATCGCGACGATCTTAACAGCAACCATCGCGGTGTTGGCGCCCGCGCTCTCGCGGATGCCAATCACCAGAATGACGGTCAGAATCATCACGATGAGGAAGCCGGGAACGTTGAAGTAGGAGCCTGTCCATCGCCCTCCCACTAACATGGGTTCCATCAACTTCCGGGGCAGCGTGAGCCCAAAACTTTGCAGGAGGCTGTCGACATAGGCGGAATAGCCCACGGCCACCGCCATGTTGCTGACCGCGTACTCCAGAATCAAGTCCCAGCCAATGATCCACGCCACGATTTCGCCCAGCGTGGCGTAGGTGTAGGTATAGGCGCTGCCGGCAACAGGAATCATGGAGGCGAGTTCGGCATAGCAAAGCCCTGCCAGCCCGCAGACGACGGCGACCAGCAGAAAAGAAAGGGCGATAGCCGGACCCGCTCCGGGGCGTCCGGAAGCTCCCAACGCATGCTGCCCGTGAAGAATAACCTCAAGCAAGGGCGCTTTAAAAATATCATGCACATGGAGCGATTCCCCTGCCGCTGCTGTCCCGGTGAGGACAAAAATGCCCGCGCCCACAATCGCGCCAATGCCCAGAGCGGTAAGCGACCATGGACCGAGGCTTTTACGCAGCCGATGCTCCGGCAGTTCTGCCGAGGCCAGCAACTTGTCAATGCTCTTGGTGCGAAAGTAGGCGTGTGCCATTTCAATGCCGCGCCAAGTGATGAGTGGCGAGAGAAAATAGCATTCGCAGGCGGCGCGCGGTTTTCATCGTCGTGGCGGGGTTCCCGGTCCCTTTTTCTTGACCTTGGGCTTGTGGGAGCCGCGAGGGTCGGTTCTCTTGGGCTTGGGAGGTCGTTTCCTGCGCGCCTCGCGCTTCAGCTTCTTTCGTTCAG
Organism: Terriglobia bacterium; assembly: GCA_035294685.1. Taxonomy (GTDB): domain Bacteria; phylum Acidobacteriota; class Terriglobia; order UBA7540; family UBA7540; genus RH2-MAG17b. The sequence goes on from DATGKJ010000179.1 coordinate 4,346, forward strand.
CCTTGTCTGTGATCTTTTTGGTATCCATAACGGTTTGTGAAGTTAACTGTTGAAAAGACTCCTTTGATAACGTGAAGTGTGAATTCCAGCGATCCCCGTGGGCTTGCATCTGTCTTACGCTCGCGTTAACGACGCATAGCGTTCAACGAGCTTTTTCTTCCCGAAACCTGGAAAACTGACGGTCACTTTTGCGTCCTGCCCTTCACCCTCGCAATCCACCACCGTGCCCAGGCCGTACTTGGGGTGCCGCACGCGGCTCCCTAACCGCCAGCGCCGGGGAGTTGAAGCGACTTCCGTTCCTGACCCTTGTGACGCTTCCGAGTATTTCGGCCTGTGCTTGTCAAAGAACTGTTCGATGCTTTCGACGCTATTAAAAGCGTTATTCCAGGATGTCCGCGTCTTGAAGATGGGAGCCTCGGCGTCCAAGCGATCGAGAAGGCTGGAGGGAACTTCACTTAAGAACCGCGAAGGCCGCGTCGAGCGCAGGTAGTCTTCGCCGTAGGAACGCCGGCGGGCCGCCCAGGTCAGAACCAGCCGCTGACGGGCGCGAGTCATGCCCACATAGCACAGCCGCCGCTCTTCTTCGAGGGCCGCATCTTCCATCAGAGAGAGCTTATGCGGGAAGAGACCTTCTTCCATGCCCACCAGGTACACCGTTGAAAATTCCAGCCCTTTGGCCGTATGGAGCGTCATGAGGGTGACTCGCGAACGCTCGCTATATTCATCACTGTCGGAAACGAGGGCGGCGTGATCGAGGAATTGAGAGAGGGTTTCGCCTCGGCTCTCCGCCTCGCGAGCGGCATTGACCAATTCCTGAAGGTTTTCGATGCGTCCTTCGGCTTCGAGCGTTCCTTCGGCCTCAAGCATGGCCAGATATCCCGCGCGATCGAGAATATTTCTGAAAAATTCGCTCAAAGAGACCGACGCGTGATTTTCCATCAGCGGACGTACAACGGCTGCGAAGCTTTCCAGCGACTTTCGCAGACGCGGGAGCGACGCTCCCCTGGAAAGCTCGTGTTCAACGGTTTCCCAGAGGCTCAGGCCCAGTTGCTGCGCGGCAGCTTGCAGCGCAGAGAGGGTTGAAGCTCCGATGCCGCGCGGTGGAACATTGATGATCCGCAGGAAGGCGGCATTGTCCTTTGGATTTACAGCCAACCGCGCATAGGCCAGAGCGTCCTTAATCTCTGCGCGCTCGTAGAACCGGAAGCCGCCCACCAACTGGAATTGGGTGTTGTTCCGCCGAAGCGTTTCTTCAAAGAGGCGGGACTGAGCGTTAGTGCGGTAAAGCACGCCTACCGTGCCGTGTGGCTCTTCGGCAAGGGCGCGGGCGAGATCATCCGCCACGAAGGCGGCTTCGGCGTCCGCATCCTCGGCGCGATAAAGCCCCACGCGGCTGCCTTCCGCCCGCTCAGACCAGAGCCTCTTGCCGATGCGCGCCCGGTTGTGACTGACCACGGCGGAGGCCGCATCGAGAATGATCTGGGTGGAACGATAATTCTGTTCCAGGCGAATGATCTTTGCGTCAGGGTAGTCCTTCTCAAAGCTCAGGATGTTCTCGATATCCGCCCCTCGCCAGCGATAGATTGATTGATCTTCATCGCCCACCACGCAAATGTTCTGATGCCCCTGAGTGAGCTGGCGGATGAGCCGGTACTGAATGCGATTCGTATCCTGATACTCATCCACCATGAGATAACGGAAAAACTGGTTGTAGAGTTGACAGATGTCGGGAGCCTTCTCAAAAAGCTCAACCGTCTTCAGCAACAGGTCATCGAAATCCAGAGCGTTCGATTCCCGCAGCTTTTTCTCATAGCGGTCATAGAGCGACGCCAGTTTCTCTGTCTGCACGTCGGTTGCCTGACGATAAAGATCAGCGGGTGAAATGCCCCGATTTTTGGCGTGGCTGATGCGCGATTGCGCGGCGCGAGCGGAAAGAACCTCTTCGGTCAGACCGAGTTCCTGAGTGGAAATCCTGATGAGCCGCTGCTGGTCTTCCTCGTCATAGATGGAAAAATCGCGGTTGTAACCCAAACGGTCAATGTCCCGCCGCAGGACGCGCACACAGAAGGAATGGAAAGTTGAGATGTGCGGCCCGCCATCGCCCGGAGAGCCGCCCAGCAGCGTGGCGACGCGCTCCTTCATCTGCTGCGCGGCCTTGTTGGTAAATGTGACGGCAAGAATTGTTTCCGGCGGTACGCGCAGATTTTCGATGAGATGCGCAATGCGGTATGTGATGACGCGCGTCTTGCCGCTGCCGGCGCCGGCGAGAATCAGCAGGGGGCCTTCCGTTGATTCTACCGCGCGGCGCTGTTGGGGATTGAGCTGATTGAGGAAATCTGTCATGTCCAGCCAGTCATTCTACACGATCGGTTCTGGCCGAACAAATTTTCATCGCGCTTGTTATTCAAGCTCATGAATTTTGATGGCGACGGACATGGCGAGTTGTTGGGGGTCAGGATTAAAACGCCTGCGCTCGCGCTCCGGCAGAGAAAGGACAATATCTTCAAACTTCCGCGCGGTAGCCACATTAACCGTTGTAAATCCCAAAGCATCGGCCATCAGGCAGCTTCGATTCACCAGGGCCAGAATATCAAACTTGCCGTCGCCCGCATTGTGATGCTGGCTGATGACCTCAACAAAAGGCTTTGGCAGTTTCCACGATTCAGCCAGCCACCGCCCCGCCTGGCAATGATCGATTCCGAATAGCTCCTTCTCGCGTTTGAAAACATCAGCCTGATTCTTGTGGCTTGTGGAGAGCAGATTAGCGTACTCAATAGGCCTGATCATTCCCAGGGCCAGCCTGCCGATATCGTGCAGCAAGCCCGCCAAATAAGCGAAGTCCGATTCGATCAGGCTCACCTTGGCAAGTTCCTCAGACAGCAATGCGCAGGCGAGGCTATGCTGCCAGCAGGCGAGCAACGCCGGAATCTGAAAAGATTCCGCGAGATAGGTCTTCATGGCGATCGTCAGCGCAATGCCTTTAACCCGCTGCGCGCCCAAAAGCGTCGTTGCCTGAAGAATGTTCCGAATTTCGGTGCGGAAGCCAAATAGGGCCGAATTGGCCATGGCCAGGATTTCCGAAGCAAGCGCCGGATCAGCCTGGAT
>DATGKJ010000180.1:0-4686 GCA_035294685.1 Terriglobia bacterium
AAAAGGTGTGATGGGCTTGCCCAGCATCGCTATCGGCCTTGATTCCCCCAATGGGTTCACCGTCGTGCCCACTGGCATCCCCGCATCAAAGCCTCTGTTGTAACGGCGATTGATAATCGCCTTTATTCAAAATCAAGACCGACGATCATCGACACCGCTACAACACGAAGATTGAAAGATTGAAGGTTATCACAGGCCGCTACAGCCCGCTGAGCCTGACCGTTCGGGACGTCGCCCGATTCCGTTTTCCCCCTCCGTTTGACGATGGTTACCGTGTGGCAAGCTTCTTCGCAAAGTCCAGCAGGAAATCGCGATCTGCCTCGATCATCCGGTCCACCAGTGCGCGGAGTTTAAGAAGGAAGCGCGCCTCGGAGCCAGCATCGCTCTCTTCCTCAGCCAGTTCCTCCAGCGTCTTCCGCCGCGATAAATTGGGCGTTGGCGGCGGATTATCACCGGAAAAGAACAGCCGGTATAAAGGGACGTCCAGGGCCGCCGCAAACCTCTCCAGAGTGTCAAGCGAAGGCACGGTATGTCCGTGCTCCACCCGCGAAATGTAGCAGCGGAGCAGACCGCTGGCCTTCTCGATATCTCCTTGAGAAAGGCCTTTCTGCTCTCGGATCTGCCGGATTCGTTCGCCAATTAACATAATCATCGACTCCTTATGGTGCCTATATCTTGTTCGAGCATTCGCTCTTAAACAACTTTCGTCTTAATTAAGTCAGTATTAAATGGCGCAATAGTACTAGTACTAAAGTACTAGTTGTCTGATTCTGTGATTTGTCGAATGATACCATCCGTCGCAGTCATTATTCTATAGCTAGAAAGGCCGCACTCAGGGCGGCTGAGATGAGAAAAAAACGGCAAAAGACTTCATGAACGCGCGCCTAAATCTGTTGTCGATGTTTCGGTTAGTATATTTTCAGGCAGACCCCAACACCATTTTAAGCAGCGCCATTCGCACATAGAGCCCATTCTGCGCCTGCCGGAAATAGGCCGCGCGCGGGTCCTGGTCAACCTCCATGGTGATCTCATCAACCCGCGGAAGCGGGTGCATGATAATGGCGTCCTGTCGCATCAATTTTAAGCTTTGGCGGTTGATGACGTAAAGTCCGCGGCATTTCTCATAATCGGAGATGCGATCTCCAAAACGCTCTTTCTGCACGCGCGTCTGGTAGACCACGTGGACCTGCGGCAGCACCTTCTCCAAATCGCTCTCCTCTTCATAGGCGACGTTGCGCTCGCGGAGGTATTCCAGAATGTCATCCTTCATTTGCAGCAAGGCAGGCGCCACAAAATAGATTTTGATGTCGTGAAACTTGCCGAGCAGGTAGGCCAGCGACCGCACGGTTCTTCCCTGCGCCAGATCGCCTACCATGGCGATGCGCAACCCATCAATCGAGCCAATCTCTTTCTGGATCGTATAAAGGTCCAATAAGGCCTGCGTCGGGTGCTGGCCCACTCCATCACCGGCATTGACAATCGGCACGCGCGAAACGGCCGCTGCGCGCTGCGCTGCGCCAACCTCATAGTGGCGGATCACGATGATATCCGCATACCCGTTCATAATGCGGATGGTATCCTCCAGCGTCTCGCCTTTGGAAACCGAGGAAAATTCCGCCGCGTTCTCCGTGGTGATCACACGCCCGCCCAGCCGATGCATAGCCGCCTCGAACGAGAAGCGAGTGCGCGTGGAAGGCTCGTAAAAAAGCGTGGCCATGATCCGCCGATGGTAATCCGTGACCCCGCCCTTCCTGACCACTTCCTCCATGTGCCGGCTGGCCTCGAATAGTTCCAGCAGCGTCGGACGATCGAATTGCTGTGCCTCAACAACATGATGAAGTTTCATGGAGTATCCATATCCTGTTAAAAATCCAGAAGATTTCCCGCATTATGTCTGACCACGTTCGCTGGAAAACGATACCGTGCAGGTGTGGTTTACGTCAATGGCACAGGGGAGTAGGGAGACCATTCATAAATCGCCTCTCCCTTGAGTTGCGACTTGAGTTACAAAAGTTCGGCCGAACCTCGAATACTGTCATTCTGACGCCGAGTCGTTCGGCTTCGCTCAGGATAAACTCCGCGAGGCGGAAGAATCCCTGCGTTGCTTTAGCTTTCAGTAAACAGCTTTCAGCCATCAGCAGGAAAGCGCCAAGATGAAAAGCTGAATGCTGACAGTCAAGCCTGACCGCAACGGGTTGGCGGATTGCTGGATGATGAAGAAAAAAACAACAGCTTCTCGCAAAGACACCAGCGTGCAGAGAAGCGCCGAACGGAATTCATAAGCCGGCAGCTGAAAAGCCTGAAAGCCTATTATTCTGAGCGAAGACACCATGAGCCTTGGGCTCGCCACAGAGCATAAAAACGTAGCGCCATCACCATAAAAGGTCAGAGATGCCGCCTAGAGGGATCGTCACCCAGTCCGGCCGGTTTTTGAGTTCATAGACAAGCTCATACATCGCTTTATCAAGCAGATAAGCTTGCAAAAGTATGCGTGACTCTTTGCGCTTCCGAGGCAAAAAGGCGTCCTTGCCGGCAATCTTCAGATATGAGTTAAGGAAGACCCTCGATACGGCGCGCTTCCAGAATTGCGTCCAGGAGCCAACTCGGCGCGCGGTTACGGATGAAGCATCAAGATTTTGCGTTGCCCGGCGAAATCCTGCCATGGCCGCGTAGTGAAACGACCGAAGCATCCCCGCCACGTCGCAGAGCGGCGAGCGTTTTATGCGTCTCTCGGCGAGTGAGCGCTCAGGTTCGCCTTCGAAGTCGATGATGATGAAATCGGTTCCCGTATAAAGCACCTGGCCCAGGTGATAATCACCATGCACGCGCGTTCTCAAAGAGTCCAACCGGATGGTTTCCAAAGCTCGAAACTGCGAAAGGATGGAATCTTCGAGTGAAAGGACGCGTTGCGCGCTCTCCTGAGTCTTCGCTGGCAAAGTTTCCAAGCGGCTTTGCAGCAATTCCAGGGCGCGCCGGGCCAGGTGGAGCATCGATTCTGAAAGGCTGCGCTGGAAATCCCGGGTGAATGGCTCCGGCGCAAAATCGGGATCAGCCGCATCGGAGGCCAGCGCCAGGTGTAATTCCGCTGTCCGCTGACCCAGTAAACGCGCATGGCCGAGATAGGGGCCGATCCGTTCCTCCTGCGCCAGAGGAGAAATCTCTACGCCCTCGATTTCAGACAGAAGATCCGTCCCAAGAGAATCTTCGGGCGGCGCAGCGCCGGACCCTGCGGCGCGCTCCAGATAACTTTCCAGTGATTTCAGCGTGTACTGCCAGGCATCTCCCTGATTGGGAACAAATCCCTGCAGGATCGCCAAAGTCACTGGCGCAACACCAGCCCGGCGATATTCGATGGCGCCGACAATGGGAGGCGTATTTTTGAAATGGGCCTTTTCGGTCAGGAAGCTTCCGATCTCAAGTTCCAGGTTTCTTCCCTCTTCAAGCCGCCGGAAGAACTTTAAGATGAACTGGTCACCATAACGGATCGACGTATTGCTCTGTTCCACTCGCATCAACGAGGGAGCGAGAGCTTCATTTGCCCTTCCTGAAAGAAGATTCGACTCTGAGACCGCAAAGGCTACCACATCGCCGTTCTCGCCCCGGAAACTCGTCTGACGCCGAATTGATTCCAGAAGAGACCGCGCAAAGGGGATTTCATGCAAGGCATCGGAGAGATCACAGACCCATGACCGGCCTTCCATTTCCATGGCCATGCGAGCCACGGGAACGCGCGATTCAGCAGGCGGATGATTTTTTTCCTTTACGGTGAGTGCCAGCGGCAACGCATATCGCTCAGTATGACCTGCCGCATATTCCACAAGCAGCAGACACAGATATGCCTCTACATCTTCGGAATTAAAGGGAACTGTTTCAACGATTTTAATCGACTGGATCGTATCAGCCTTGCCGCCAAACCAGCGCTGGCTACGCAGGAAATCGGGCAGACTCTCAGGCAGGATTTTACGCAGTTGATCGGATATGAGCCTGCGGTTTTCCTCCATCAATTCCATCCTAGCAGGATGATGAAGAGGAGGCGACCCCTTGCTCGCTCTCGTTCCCTGAGACCTCCCCCGGCGAAGGGAAAGAAAATTTACCTTTCTTACCCTCCCCAGCGCACCCGCACTCGATACTTCAGAGTCGCCTCGCCATTTGCCGCGACCGGCACTGTAAATCGCGCTGAAAAGGCACTGGTTTTCTCGTAGGGGAAACTTGAACTCAGCAACTCCCAGTCACCGCCAAAAGGTTCATTCACCGTTACCTGGATGGGTTGTGATTGATGGTTGCGCAGCACGATCTCAAACGTCATTTCAGAAGAATGCTGGCCGAGCCTCTGATAATCCGTCTGCTTTCTCTCTTCCGTCACGTCGAAAGCGTTGCCGGCATTCAAATTGATCATTTCGCCCCCTGGAGTGTGATCAATCCGGTCTTCGCCCAGAAACTGCTCATGACCTGCCGAATCCTTTCGGTAGACGCGCACAACGCCTGCCGGCAGAGGCATGCCCAGAGCGCTTGACTTCGAGTTTTCAAATTTCAATCGCACTTCGACAGGGTCCTTGAACGGAGCGCCCGGCTCCGGGTTGCGATAATAGTAGGGCTGGCCGTTCACCTCATACACGCGCGTCACAGAAACGCCATTTGCAGAAAGCAGGCTGATTTGCTTGGATTCGTGATCCGGCAAGGTTGTGC
>DATGKJ010000181.1:0-7620 GCA_035294685.1 Terriglobia bacterium
TGGCATCCATCAGCGTGGACTTCAGCTCCTGGCTCTGTCGCGCAGCCTCGGCGCGATTGGCCATTTCCTGGTTGCGCACCCTTTCAAGCCCAATCGCCACCAGATTAGACAGGGCGTGCAAAGCGCCGTCGGAAAGCGGCATCCCGCGCAGCGCAATGCTTCCGATCGGCTCGCCTCCCAGCCGGATTGCCGTCACAACCGTCTGACTCTCCGCATCCTGGAACAGCGTCCCCTGCACCGCCGCCTGCCTCAACTTGTCTTCAATGGCCGGCAGATCCTCAGGCCCGGCGCGCAGGATTTCGCCGCTCGCGCGGTCATAGAGCGCCACGGCCGGAAAGCTAAAAATCTGCGCAATCTGAAAAGCCACCTGTTTGGCGACGGGACGCGCGGGGTCCATCAGCAGAATCGCCCGGCTGAGCGCGTAGAGTCCTTCCATTTCCCGCTGGCGATCGTCGATTCGCTGGCTCTCCGCTCCGTGGGAAGAGAGACGGTTTGCCGCGATGGCAGCGATCAAAAACGCCACGAGAGCCCACCAGTCCATCGGTCTTGAGATGGTGAACGTGCCGACGGGCGGCAAGAAGAAATAATCAAAAGCCAGAAATGCCAGGATCGAGCTCAGGAGGGCTTCGGTCAATCCCCACACCCGGGCGATGACCACGATGCCAACCGCATAAAACAATCCGGCCGCCGTTGCGCTGACGCGCAGCGCGCTGAAAGAAACAAGCGTGATCGCCGCAACGGTCGCGAGTACGCCCAGGAGACGAACCGCGATTCTACCCGATTGGGAGAGCAGCCATCTGCCGGGATCACCTGACTTCCTTGAATGTCCGGTCATGGATGCGCCTTCCATTAATCTATCACAGGTCGGACTTAGCCTAACGAACGGTGAGTCTTCATCAAACAGGTGTTATGGAACCGGAGGAAGCAGCCAATTGACGGCCTGTCGTTCCAAATGTGTCGTGAAAAATCTGAGGTTGGATAAGGTATTGAAAAAAATTTACCTTTCAAAGCTTCGCCAGAGCGTTTTCAATCGAGGTGAGATCTGATTTGGAAACCTCACTCGGCAAGGGGTCGGAAGCGCGGCGAGCATAAACGTGCCCGCCGTTTTCGGCAACTTCCACAGTCTCTGTCTGGTTTTTCGCTCCGAATGTCACTTTGAAGGTATAAGAGGGGTGATTCAATCCGAACCTGGCAAGATCGCCTGGTCTTGCAGGCGGGAATGAAGTGGCGCGCAGATTGCGCAAAGCGGAAAGGAAAGCATTCACGTTGTCGGTAGACACCTGCTTTGAGCTGGGTGAAGTCTCTTTCCACTGGTTCTTTTCCTGCTCCAGCGTCCAATGTCCCTTCGGCGAAATCACGTCGAAACTCTTGACATCGAACATATCCCAGGAAAACAAATCCTTGTCTCGAAAGTCGCTGACGCTCTTCTGAAGCTGGCTCACAGAATCCTGGTCCAGCGTGAAAAGCGGAGCCAGCGCCGAATTCATGGCATAGTATCCATTGCTGGATTTTTTGCCGATCACCAGCGTCTGGCTCGTATTGGGAGTGATCAGCTTTGCGGTGACGGTGGGCCTGCCAAATCCGTATTTCACCTCGTCCTTCTTATCTTCCGAGACGATGCTCTGCATGGTGAGCGCTTGAAAATTATCCACCAGGCCGTCTACGGCAAAGTGGTCAGCCCGCACGTCCGGCGGCAGAGAAACTTCCCAGACGCCCTCGGGATTTTTCACCAGCGTGTAGCTTTGATTGCCGGTCTTCACCTCGATGCGATTCAACTGGCCAGTGTCGAGCGTCACCGCTCGTGTGTCGCGCAGGTCAAAAAGGCCTTTCTCCAGAGCGGTTTTCGTGTCATCCGACAAAGTAATGACACGAGGATTTCCGGCCACTTGCGCGTAGACGCCCGTATTGGTGGGCGTCTCCTGACCCAGTAGCAACGTGAATTTCTGCGGATTGGAGTGGCTTGAAACCTGGATGGTTTCCGACGGCGGGTCCAGGCCAAAATCCTTCAGGTCGTCGGCATGCGGCGCAATCACTTGATCGACCGTGGCCGTCGTCAGGCTTTGCACAAAAGACGCGATCTTGCTCTGGTCTGCCGCAATCGGCTGCGGCTTTACAATTGCCCACTGCTTCCCCTGGCGGTCGCAGGTGAAACTTTTCTTGTCTTGCGGAGTGATCGTGAACGACTGAATGTCGCTGGCTTTCAAATCACAGATCTTTTCAGATTTGCTGGCGGTTTCCTTCGCCTGCTCGCGGCTTTTGCGCTTGTTCCAGAAACTGAAGGTGAACCACAAAGCCGCCAGAATAATGATCGCGATCAGCGTGTTCAGGTATCTTTTCACCGCCGGCTCCACCAGACCACAATACCGATAATAATGATGCAGACCGGAATGATCATCACGCGCAGCAGCAGCCCGCCCATCTGGCTGGCGGTGAGATTCAGGTGTTGGAACGCAGGCGCTTTGGGACGAATTGAAATGAGGCCCTCATTCGATGCCAGCCACTCGACCATATTCATGATAAGGTCGCGATTGCCCTGAAAGCCCAGGTAAGCGTTGGCGGCTATGAGCGACGTGCCGACAGCCACAAACCTGCCCTCTTTATTGGGCGCGCCGCCGGTTAAAGTTCCGGCAACCGCCACGACCAGAGGACCCTTAATATCTTTTCCGGGACGGAAGGAAACCTCTCGCATGCTGGGATTGAAGTTGGTCACGCTGAAGCTTGCCTGCGAGGTTTTGCAGAGTTGATCAAGCGTCGCGCCAGATTTATCGTCGCTTGAAACCTCAAAGGATCGCGCCAATGGAAAAAGCGTAGCCGTGCGCTTCAGCGGCTGGACAATCGGGCTGTCGCCGTAGCTTAAGATCAGCGGCATGCTCGGGCTGGTCCCGAAGAGTTGCGCAACCGGGTTTTCATCAATCACCAGATCGTTGCGCATCGTGACGCCGTAATCGGATAACAGCTTGGAAAGATTAGGCAACGCCACGCCGGGATCAAGAAATGCCAGCAATCGGCCGCCGCCCTTTAAATACTTCTCGATCGCACTCGTTTCTTGCGGCAGATAATCATTTTTCGGCCCGGCAATCACCAGCATCGAGCAATCGCTTGGAATCTCCATTTTCTGTAAAAGGACTAACGTCTTCACGTCGCTGTCCTCGTTCTGGAGCGCCTGCTTGAATTTTGAGTACCCATCGCGGTCACTACCGGAAAGGTCGCGCTCGCCGTGCCCTTGCACAAAATAGATCACCTTCTGGCCTTTTAGCAGGTGGATCAACGCATTGGTGATGCCTTCCTCGGAAGCGTCGGAGGCTTGCAGATGATGACTGCCCGAGGCCACATAGATTGATCCGTAATTCTGCACTCCGAATTCGTGCGCGAGACCAGGATCGCGGTTGGGGTCAACATACTGGACGCTGATGTAATGCGAGGCTCCGGAATAAAGCCTCATCAAATCCCGACGCTCCCGAAAGCCGCTTTCACGGTCAAATACATAAATCGTGACTGGGCGATCCAGGCCCTTCAGAAGCTTGCGAGTCTGGGGAGAGAGGCTGAATTCCTTATTCGGCGTAAGGTCCAGATGGTGATCGTTGCGGCTGACAAACCAATTGCAGAGAACAATGATCGCAAGAACGACTACAATATAGATTGCCAGATTCGTTCCGTGCAAAATCTGGCGCTTGGCGCTGCCGGGCCGGCGCTCATTTTCTGGCATGATTACGGCCTCCCTTTCAAAGCTTCAAGCGAGCGGGCAGTCAGAAAGATCCCGATCACGATCACCGAAACGTAATAGACGACATCGCTCAAATCGATCACGCCCTTGGCGAAATTGTCGAAATGCGTGGTGAGCGACAGATACGAAAGCGCCTTGCCCACCAGGCTGCTGGAATAGGAATTTACCCAATTGAAAACGTAAAGCAGCAGGAAGGCGGCAAAGGAAACAGCGCCGGCGATGATCTGATTCTTGGTGAAACTGGAAATCCAAAGACCCAGAGCCAGCAGGCCCGCGCCGAAAAGGAAGAGCCCAAGCGCATTGGCGAGCAGCGGCAGAGCGCTGGGATTCCCGTAAATGAAGAGCATGCCGATGTAGATGAACGTCAGAATCATCAACACCACATAAAGCCCGAGAGCGCCGAGAAATTTGCCGATGATGATCTGGAGATCGGTGAGAGGCGAGGTCAGAAGAAGTTCAATCGTGCCTGATCTCTTTTCTTCCGCGAACAGTCTCATGGTGATCAGCGGGATCAGAAACAGCAGCACCACCGTCAGAATGCCTTCAAAGAGCGGCCGGACAATCCACTCATTGATGTTCGGCGAGGGGCCGCCCATGCCTCCCATCTCCATCATGCGAAAAACCTGGACGATGTAGGTGGCGACGAAACTATAGAAGAAAAATCCGCACAGAGCCGAATAAATCGCCAGCACCAGGTAAGCGATGGGCGAATGGAAGTATGAGCGAATCTCCTTTCCTGCCACGGCCAAGATGTTACGCATAAGAACTCCTTCCAATGCCTGGCCTCCATGAGGCGGCCGGGTTACTGGTCTTTCGTTTCAGTCTTCGTTCCCGTCTCCGGCTTGGCGCTTTCAGTCGCCTCTTCCTCGCTCAAGTCCCGTGTGGTCAACTTCAGGAAGATATCCTCAAGGCTCATGCCGCTCGCGCGAAGCTCCAGGAGCCGCCATTGCGATTCCACCACCGCGCGCGCCAGCTCCGACCGCACATCGCGCTCCTTGGCGGCATGGACTTCAAAAGTGGCGCGGCCATCGAAGATTTCACGCTCCTCAATCAGCGTCACGCCCTCCACTCGCTCCAGCCGGGCTTTCATTTCATCCCGCGGCCCTTCCGCCGTGATCAAAATGGACTCAAAACCTTGCAGGCGATGCGTCAGCTCGTCGGGAGCGCCCACCGCCACCACTTTTCCGCCGTTAATCACCACCACGCGCTCGCAGGTCTTGGAGACTTCCGGCAGAATGTGCGTGCTCAGCACCACCGTATGCTGGCCTGATAGCCCGCGAATCAGTTCGCGGGTTTCGATGATCTGCTTTGGATCAAGACCCGCCGTCGGCTCGTCAAGAACCAGCACATCCGGATTGTGAATCAGCGCCTGCGCCAACCCCACGCGCTGGCGATAGCCTTTTGAAAGTTTGCCGATTTGTCGCGACTGCACGTCCGTAATGGCGCATTTTTCACTTACCTCATCGATGCGCCTCTTGAGGTCGCGGCTGGGGACTCCTTTGATGCGCCCCACAAACGCCAGGTATTCGGAAACCCGCATGTCGGTATAAACCGGAGGGCTCTCAGGAAGGTAGCCCGTATGCCTTCGCGCCTCAATCGACTCTTCCACCACGTCGTATCCCGCCACCTTCACTTCGCCCGACGTGGGCGGAAGATAGCCGGTGATCACGCGCATGGTGGTGGTTTTTCCGGCGCCATTCGGGCCCAAAAAGCCCAGCACCTCTCCCTTCTTCACCTCGAAGGTTACGTCTGAGACCGCTACGGTGGGTCCATAGCGCTTCGTCAATTGCTGGACTTCAATCATGGAATTGCCGCTCCTCTTTCAAAGGCTGTGATCGCGGGATGGCATATCGGGCGCGAGCCGTTGTCGGATCAGCCCTGTTAGCTGAAGATATCTGAAAAGCGCATCCAAATTTAATACGAATATCAAAAATTGCGGAAGGTTGCCAAGACATTTGTCAAGCTTCTTCCGAAGGAAAGAAATTATGTCACAATACGATGCAATTTTCAGCCCCTTTTTCACGCGGGATAGAGCAGACCGAACCTCCGGACGATCACCTTTGCGGCGAGGCTTTTTCTCCCTGGCGCTCCTGAGCATAGATGCGCGTCGCTTCAGCGCCCAGCAAGACGATCTGAGCCGAGTAATAAACCCAGACAGCAAATGCAACCAGTGACCCGGCCGCTCCATACATGGAACTCAGACCAAATCGTCCCACGTAAAATCCGAAAACGGACTTGCCAATAATCAGTAGAAATGCCGTCACGGCTACCCCCACCGAGATATCTCTCCAGGCGATCCGGACATCGGGAACAAACCTGAAAATGATGGCCGTAATCACGCTCATGACTCCCAGCGAAACCAGGAAATTAACCGCCTCCACCAGCCCGGCAGTTGGCAATGCCATGCTCTGAAGAACCGCGCTGATGCGAGCGAAGGCGGCGGTCAGCGCAATTGAAATCAAAAGAAGGCTGCCGGTCACAAGCGCTATGCCCACCGCGAAAAGGTTGCGCCTGATCGCTGTTCCGAGGCTTTGTGGAGCACTGGCCGAGATGTTCCACATGGCATTGATCGCGTTCCGCAATTCGTCGAACGCCGCAAGCGAGCCGAACAAAAGCGTGCCGATCGCCAGGAAATCGGTAACGATGCCGGACGAGATCCTGCCTGCGTGTGAAACCAGCAGGTGGACAGCTTGCCCGCCTTCCGGACCCACCAGAAAGTCGGTGGAACGCCCCAGCAACTGCTCCGCGCCCTCACGCCGGAAGATATAAGCGCTGACTGGAATGAAAAAAGTGAGCAGTGGCGCGAGCGAAAGCAGCGCGTAGAAGGCCAGCGCGGCTCCAACGCGCGTCACGTCGTGCGAATGCCATGCCACCAGCGTTTTTTTGGTCAGAGTCCATAAGGACGGTGATTTCATGCCACACAACCTCTCTGGCAAATCGGTATGAAAGCGCGCGTCCGGACTTCCGGCAAGTGATCGCCAGAAACCGGAAGCCACGGGCGATGATAGCGCAGAAACCCGCGGCATTGCATCGTCAGGCGGAAGTTGCTATCGTACAATCCGGAACTGATCGAAAAGGTGAGCCGAATCCGACCATTCTTCATGCAGATCCAAGTCCCCGCCCACGATGTTTCCCATCCAGCCAAAGTCGTCATTTCAAATCCAGGCGCCGCCGCCCTTCGAGACGTCCTCACCGCCCGCGCCGCGCTTTGGCTGGCGGTTCTTCTGACTTTTGGATGCGCGACAGGATTGGCCGGACCTCCCTTTCAAACCGACGATCCGGAACCTGTCGAGTTCAGGCATTACGAGTTCTACCTGTTCGGGAACACCGACAGTACGCCCATTGAGACCGACATAGCCGGCCCAGCAGCAGAATTCAATTAGGGGCTGTTCCCAATGTTCAGCTTCACCTGGTGGTCCCCCTTGCCGGAATCTTCCCTTCCGAGGAATCGAACGCGTATGGCCTTGGCGACATCGAGACGGGAATCAAATGCCGATTCGTTCAGGAAACCAAGCATCGGCCGATGATCGGTCGGGCTTTATTGGACTTACAGGGGATTACAAATTATAGTGACACTATTTGCTGTAGCGGCGCTGTCCTCAGCGCCGAAAGACACCGGTGGGGACACCGGCGCTACAGAAGAAGTCGTCACTATAATTTGTAATCCTCAATAGGCGCAAAATCCGCTAAGAATTTAGTGGGAAGATTGCGGCATTTTTGAAGATGGGTGGCACTTCCGCGCTGTCACTCTGTGCGGAGTCTCCCAAACTGTCATTCTGAGCGTAGCGAAGCGAAGGTAGAGTCGAGGGCGGGCGCGATAGCAACAAAATAGCGGCCTCGTTTCCCGTCCCCGCTCATCGAACCGGACGTGCGGATTTCCCGCATCCGGCTCTCCG
>DATGKJ010000182.1:0-5076 GCA_035294685.1 Terriglobia bacterium
GTAAGGATGTCCCTGGAAGAGACCTTCCAGTTTCTCTGGTGAGACGTACTTGCCTCCGGAAGTCTTAAAAAGATTCTTCTTTCGACCCGTGATCTTGAGATATCCCTCCGAATCAAGAGTGCCCAAGTCACCTGTATGGAACCAGCCGCCAACGAAAGCATCTGTGTTTTCCTCGGGATGGTAGTAGCCGGGCGAGACGTTAGGGCCCCGCACCAGGATTTCGCGCCCGCTCGCGCCTTCGGAGCCCGCAGCTTCCTCGCCAAGTTTGACTTCCACTCCGGGGATCGCGCGCCCTACCGTCCCAAGTTTCACTGCTCCCGGATAATTCACTGAGATGACGGGAGAGGTTTCCGTCAGGCCGTAGCCTTCATATACCGGTAAACCAACTGCGTAAAAAAACTCAGCCAGTTCTCGGGAAAGGGGCGCCGACCCAGAAATCATGAAACGCAGTTTTCCACCCAGCCGCGCGCGAATCTTGGAAGCCACCAGCCGATCCGCCACCACATGCTTCAAGCGTAAGGCCGCGGGGATGGCCTGGTTATCAATCTGGCGGCGCGCATACTGCCATCCGATGCCAATCGCCCAATGGAACAACCTCTGCCGCGCTGGCGGCCCCTGGTGGACGGTCTCAAGAATCTTGCCATGCACTTTTTCAAGGACGCGGGGAACGACCGCCAGCACCGTGGGGTGAGCTTCGAGGATGTTTTGGGGGAGTTTCTCGAAGCTTTCGGCATAGGCAATTGAGGCTCCGCTCCAGAACGTGAAGTACTCAAGCATCCGTTCAAAGATGTGGGAAAGCGGAAGAAATGAAACAATGCGGTCAGACGGATCAAAATGAAAGAGGGGGCTGCACGCCTGAACGTTTGAGGCAATATTGGCGTGCGTCAGCACCACACCCTTCGGCCTGCCGGTTGTGCCCGAAGTATAAATGACGGTCGCCGTGTCGTCAGGCCGGGCTTGCAGAGCCAGCGCGCGGAATTTTTCTTCGGGCTTAGGCGTTTGTTCGAGTTGCTCCCGAACGACAGATTGCCAGGAGAGAACGCCTGCCTCCGGGTCGTCTGGAGAATCCATCGCGATGACAAAGCGCAGTTCCGGCAAGCGGCGCCGGACTTCCAACACTTTTTTCAACTGTTCGGCGGTTGAGACAATAACTCCCCGTGACCCCGAATCTTGCAGGATGTACTCAACGTCGGCAGCAGGCAGCGTGGGATAAATGGGAACATCAATCGCTCCGAAGCCCAGCGCGGCATAATCTGTAAGCGCCCACTCGACTCGATTCTCCGAGATTAAGGCCAGGCGGTCGCCGCGCCGGATGCCCAGCCGCTCGAGGGCCAGCGCCAGGGCTGCCGCTTGCCGCAGCGCTTCGGCAGAAGAGAGACCCTGGTAGCGACCGCTCCGCTTCGAGAGAAACGCGTCAGGCTTGGCGTGAGTTTCGGCTGCCTTCAGAAACAGCTCGTTCAGAGTGTGAAAGTCGAGGGACGTCATCTTTAATTTATTCTGCAATGAATGAGGTTTCGTTAACGGCTGGCGTGAAAATATCGCTGCAATTCTTCGCGGGCAGCGGCCTGATTATCCGCAAGCTCCGGGCCGTAGCCAGGCTCTGAATCCATGTGGAGAATTCGCTCAAGCATCCGGCGCGCATCCTCACGACGCCCCACCGCGCGATAGCTGTCTGCCAGGTAAAGCATGGTCAACGAATTATCAGGATAACGCTTCAGGCAATCTTCCAAAAGCTGGACGGAGCGTTGCTTGTCGCCGCCTTTAAAGAAGGGAGCGCGGTAGTAAAACCTTCCCAGGAGGCGCTCGGCGCCGTATTGCTGATAATTCGGATCAATTTTCATGACCGTTTCGAGTTCTTCCCGGATCGAGTCTACCATTCGCAGGCCCTTTAGCAGGCCGACATCCTGCGCCAAAAGTCCTTCATTTGCGCCTGTCCAAAAATGGCCTTCGGGGCGATGAGGGTCGATGGATTCGGCTTTCTGACCAGCGGCGATGCCGTCTTCAAGGATCGCCTTCTGCTGTTCGTCAGGCACATGTCGCGCTAGATAGCAGTCGTATTCCGAAATTCGCCACCAGGCTTCATAATCCTGAGGGTGACTGCTGATATGAGAACGCAGAATCGCGAGAGCCTTCTGCACGTTTCCCAGATCCCGCCGGCCTTCATAGTAACTTTCCGCGCGAGAGATTGCGCCTTGAAGAGCGGCTTCCGCGGGAGAAACATATGGGGTTACACATCCCAGAGTCACGATGCAAGCGCATAGAATAAAGGCTGGCTTTATCAGATTCCGGAATCGAGAGAACGATTTTTGCATATCGGTATGGAAGGGTTCGCTCAAGGCAGCTTCATCTCCTGGTCAGCAACCGCACAAGCATCCGCCCTATCGCGCCGAGCGAAGCATCAGAATCGGGCTGGAAGTTAAACCGCGTGATCATACGATACGGGCTCTTCAGATGTCAATGAAAGCATGGGACGGGAAATCGCTCAAGTCACCAAGCTCTCCGCTGCCTTGGCTTTCCTCCTTCGTTCACGCTAGTTTATGATGCGAAAAGAAGAGGCAAGGGATGGAAAAGCCCGGCGTAAAATTTCCGTTAAATGACCGTCAAACGTTGCCGCCCACGAAGCCCATTCACGTCCCAACGGGAAAAGAGCTTTCCTGCAAGGGATGGCATCAGGAAGCCGCTCTGCGCATGCTGATGAACAGCCTGGACCCTGCGGTGGCTGAGCGTCCTGAGGAATTGATTACCCGTGGAAGAACCGGGCGTGTGGCGCGGGACTGGCCAAGTTTCTATGCCCTTGTCGAAGCTCTTGAAAACCTTGGAAACGAGAAAAGCCTGCTGGTGCAGTCCGGCAAGCCCGTAGGCGTTTTTCTCACTCATCAAGACGCGCCGCGCGTCCTAATCGTCGATTGGAGCCAGTCGGAAACGCAGGGGCTTGTGACGTATAAACGCGCTGCTTTGGGAAGCTGGACTTCTATTGGGATGCAGGGCGCGCTTTTGAACGCATATCAGACCCTGGCCGCCGCGGCTCGCAAACACTGGAACGGCGACCTTGCCGGCAGACTTGTGGTTTCGGGAGGAATGGGCGAAACAGGCGGCGCGCTCGCTCTGGCCGCCACGCTGAATGGCGCGGCGTTTCTGGGCGTTGAGGTAAATCAAGAAAGGATCACGCGCTGCATTCGCGCGGGGTTCTGCGACTATTGCGTGACTCAACTGGATGAAGCGCTGAGAATCCTCAAAATCGCGATTCGGAAGAAGCAGCCGGTTTCCGTTGGTCTTGTCGGGAATTGTGCCGAGATCATTCCCGAGCTTGCGCGTCGCGGAGTTCTGCCCGATTTGTTGACGGATCAGACTGGCGCAGACAGCCCGTTGCAAGGTTATCTTCCAGCGGGACTGAGCCTGGAAGAAGCCGAACGGTTGCGCAGCCAAAATCCGAAAGATCACCTGGAACAAGCTTATCAATCCATCGCGCAGCATGTGACGGCCATGCTGGAGCTTCAGCGAATGGGCGCGGTCATTTTCGATTTTGGGAATAACCTTCGCGCGGCAGCTTTCCAGGGCGGAGCGAAGGATGCGTTCGAGATTCCAGGCTTCATGTCGGAATATATTCGACCGCTCATTTGCGAAGGACGCACCCCGCTGCGCTGGGTGGCGCTTTCCGGAGATCCTACAGACATCAGTCGCGTCGATGATCTGCTGTTAACACTATTCCCGGAGGACGACGAGCTTTGCCATTGGATCCAATCAGCAAGGAACCATGTAAGGTTTCAGGGGCTTCCTGCGCGCGCGGCCTGGCTGAGTCGTGAGCAAGGGATTCAATTGGGCGAAGAAATCAATAGTAAGGTGGGACGAGGAGAACTGGTGGCGCCACTGGTCCTCGCGCACGATCTTCTTGATTGCGCATCCGCAGCGTCGCCGGGCTGCGAGACTGAAAGCGTGGGCGATGCAGTTGCGGATTGGCCTCTACTCCATGCTTTGCTGCACACAGCTTCCGGGGCAAGCTGGGTTGCCCTTCAGGGAGGCGGCGGAACAGGTAGGGGAACATCGCTGTGCTCGACTGATGCCATCGTGGCAGACGGCAGCGCTGAAATGCGCGCGAGACTCCAGCGTGTCCTTGACAATGAGCTGGATTTCGCCCTCCTGCGGTTCAAAGAAGCAGATTGTGATGCCCAATAACGAAGGGGCAGGACTTCATGGATTAAACAAGCCAAAGTTCCGCCCCTCTCACCTTTCTGAATCCGCCCCAACTTCCCTATAAATGGGCAGATTTCAACGAATTGAATCAGGTGAGCAAGTTGTCTTCATGCTTTGCAGGCGCCGTCAGGCGAACAACGGCTCGCTAGCTCTTCTTCGACGTCACAGCAAAAAACGCCGCCACTCTCTGCTCCACCTTTTTGCTCTTGCACTTCGGGCAGGCGACCTTCCCCTTTTCGTATTCCGCAACGCTCATAGTCTGAGTGAAAGTTTTTTTGCATTCCTTGCAGGCAAATTGATAGACCGGCATCCGATCTCCTCCAAAATGTTTTTGGCCTTATTTTAACAGGACGGCCCGCAGAGCAAAATGCTGTCCCATGCAGGAGCCTTTCATTTTAAATTCTTAAACCCAAATCGAGAGATAATGTTTTCGCGCGCATTACGGAGACGACTGTGACAGCTACGGCAACCGGTTTTCCTCGCCGCGTGCATTGGGAGGGGGCAGCATACAGTGGATTCGCCAGGCGAATTCATCATGGCAACTTCTTACCGGTCTGTGAGGACTGCATATGGAAATTCGCAAGCAGGATGCGCTTGAATATCATCGCCGGGATCGCAAAGGAAAGATTGAGATCACGCCGACCAAGCCTTGTCGCACTCAATGGGACCTGAGCCTGGCTTATACGCCCGGCGTTGCGGAACCCTGCCTTGAGATTCAGCGTGATCCCGAACTGAGTTTCGAGTACACCATCCGCGGTAACCTGGTGGCGGTGGTCACTAACGGAACAGCTGTGCTGGGGTTGGGAAACATCGGAGCGCTGGCCGGAAAGCCGGTGATGGAAGGCAAGGCGGTGCTTTTCAAGCGCTTTGCGGACATTGATGTTT
>DATGKJ010000183.1:0-3404 GCA_035294685.1 Terriglobia bacterium
CGCCACTCCCTTCCGGAATTTCCGAAAAGGATGGCCAAAAACGCATCTCAACTTCAAATCGAAAACGGCGTGGGTTCGTAGCAAGCTCATATGTCAACGCAACTTAGACAGAAATCAAAATTCAATAACCGGACAGTAGTGGCTGATTATAGGTTGTGATTTTCATATTCGTTTTCAGAAAATTGTGGTTTTCGATCCCGCGCCGGGGAGTTTGAGGAGCGGCGCCTGGACCCCTGAACGGGGAGGCTTGCCGTCGGTTTTCTGTCGCTTTGGGAATGGCGAAGAGGGAGAATATTTCTGATGCTGATTCCGGGCTATGCCACCGAACAAGGGACCGCGCGTTTTCGTCAGCGCTTTGAAGCTCGACTCCCGCAGCATTTCCGGCGCTTCGAGGGTTTCTGGCTTTCTTCGATCGGAATCGGCACTTATCTGGGTGAGCCAAACGCCCAGTTTGACCGCTCCTATTCCGACGCGATCACGCGCGCCATTCAATTGGGCGTCAACGTGATCGATTCTGCAGTGAATTACCGTCACCAAAGAAGCGAGCGCTCGATTGGCCGCGCAATTTCCAACCTGATTTCCCGAGGTGAACTGTTGCGCGATGAAATCTTCCTGGCTACGAAAGGCGGATTTCTGACCTTTGATGGTGACCCTCCCTCCGATCCAGCGTCTTATTTCTATGAGCGGATTATCCAGACTGGTCTCGCGCGCCCGGAAGACGTGGCAGCGGAATGTCACGTCATGTCGCCCCAATACCTAAAGAATCAAATCGAGGTGAGTCGCAGAAACCTGGGCGTTGAGACGATTGACCTCTATTACGTTCACAATCCCGAGACGCAATTGAGTCGCGTAAACCAGGCGGAATTTTACAGACGACTAAAGAGCGCCTTCGCGGCACTGGAGGAAGCTGTGGCCGAAGGCCAAATTCGCTTTTACGGCGTCGCCACCTGGAACGCTTTTCGCGCGGAGCCGGACTCCCGAGAGGCTGTTTCTCTGAAGGAAGTCCTCCATGTTGCGCGCGAGGTGGGAGGCGAAGATCATCATTTCCGCGCGGTCCAGCTCCCTTTTAATCTCGCTATGCCGGAAGCGCTGCTGAATAACACTCAGTCGCTTGATGGTCAACGAGCGCCCCTGCTGCGCAGCGCATCGATGCAGAAACTTATGGTGTTTGCCAGCGCCACGCTTCTGCAGGGGCAGCTTGCGGAGGGCTTGCCTCCAGAAATTGCCGAGTGTTTCAAAGGCTTGAAGACGGATGCGCAACGCTCAATACAGTTTGTCCGGTCAACTCCCGGCGTTACGTGCGCGCTGGTGGGGATGAGCCGGGTGGAGCATGTCGAGCAGAACCTTGCGACGGCCGCGATGCCTCCACTAAGCCTTGAGGAGTATCGATCGATCTTTTCGAAGAAGACGTAGGAGCCCTGCGCGGGCGTGAGGTGAAATTTATCGATCATTCTTTTGTGGCCGGATTGCATCATCGGCTGCCACGAAATGACCATGAGTGGCGATCTCAAAGTGAGTCTTGTTCAGGCGCGTGAAGCCATCCATCGCGCGGATTTCCCCGAAGCGATCAAAATCCTTTCGGAGATTGTCGTCGAAGATTCCAGCAATGCTGAAGCGTGGCGGCAACTGGGGGAGTGTTATCTTGAAACGCGCCAGCCTGATCTCGCGCTCGAAGCCCTGGCCCGCGCCTTAAGGCACAACCCGGCTGACGCGATGACGCACTATCTGCTGGGCCATGCGTATGGTTCGACAGGCCAGTTGGAACCGGCTGCCGCGTGCTACCGGCGAGCGCTGGAAGTGGATCCCCACCATTTGAAAGCCGAAGAGTTTCTGATTAAGGCTGAATCTCTTCTCGAAAGCCGCGAGCATTATCGCAATGCGCTGAAGCTTCTCTATCTGCCGCATCCGAACGTTGAGGATCTGAACCGCGCCGCGCGCGAACTGGTGCAGTCCATTGCGATTTTTGACGGCTCGCCGGCTGCTGACAACCTGCGCGAGTGCGCGCGCATGCTTTTCGAGCGCAAGCGGGAGCGATGGATTCCCATATCACTGGGAGCGGAACTCCGGCCATGGGCGATGGCGTGCGAGCGGGGCTATCAGTGTCTACTTTTCAAAAACTGGGTGGGCGCGCGTGCCGCCTATGACGAAGCTCTCGGCTACCGAGTTCAAGACGCCTTCGTTCATCATGCCTTAGGCTTCTCGTTTGTGGAGCTTGACGCTCCGAACGACGCTGTCCGCGCATGGCTGCGAGTACTTGAACTGGATTCCGAATATGATTTCACCTGCTTTGGGCGCGTTGAGCAGGTCGCAAAAGAGTTCCGGTGAGGTGCGCGGCCTGCGCCGCATGTAGGCTCATAAAGTTGCCGGTGTGACCTCGTCAACGCTTGCAGGGTGCGCGGCGCGCACCCTTACAGCGGGATAATCCCTTAATGCGGCGGCTTGCGCACCACCACGGCTGCAATCAGGCTGAGCACGAAGAAGATCAGCAAGACCCAGATTAAAGCGCGGATAAAGACGCTGCCTTCTGCTTCCATCAGGGGGCAGGGAGACTGTGGGTTTCTGCGGCGAGAAAGATACCAGGGAAACACCACGATCCAGAGGAGCAACGCGCTCACTCCCCAGCGGACCGGATGCGGCAGGTGTTTGGAGTGCGCGTCGTAAAACACCCAGGCGGAAGAGATCACCAGGAGCGCGGTAAGCAGCGCTTCATAGTGAACGGGGCTCAGGTAGGCTCGCGCGGTGACGGCAATCCCAAGGTAAACTGCCACAACTACAAAAAAGATGGGCCAGGAAAATTGAGATTTCACCTCTTTGATGGGAGCCTCCGCCTGAGGCCTGGGCGCAGGCGTCCATGGGGCGGCCGTTCTTCGCACCTTGGAAAAATCGACCGGCTCGTGGCAAATCACACAGACCTTGCAGGTTGCGGCTAGCATCTGACCGCAGTTCGGGCATGGGAAGGGCTCGGTAGGGAGGGTGGGGGTGGAGGATGAGGTGTTTCCGTTGGGGGTGAGGGCATCCTCGTCGTTAATTTTGCTTTCTTCCATGGTTATTCCCTGTCGTCTGAAGCAGGTCTGGCTCGGCTCCAGCCTCGCGTTGAGCCCGTCCCGGCTCCTGCCGAGAACTGGGGGCGGGAATTCTTCAGCACGGTCTTGGCTTCAGGGCTGTCCCCTCCACGAGAACCTGCGGCTTACTGATCACTGCAACGATTTTATGATTTCCGACGCCCGCTTGTACAGGATTAAAGACAAGAAGCTGAAAGGGGGAGCTTTTGATTTTAAAGCGGGGAGGGGCTTGACTTTTCAAACGGAAGAGTTACATTGAAGTCATCAACAGGGTAGTCCCGACGCCAGCGGCTCATGCGCCTAAGTTCACTTCCAACACGCGCCGGGTTGGGTTCACGAGTC
>DATGKJ010000184.1:0-13855 GCA_035294685.1 Terriglobia bacterium
TGATGGAGGAACCGCCGGAAACCACCCACTTCATTCTGGTCTGCCCTAATCCCCACGAATTGCGCGCCACGCTCCGCTCGCGCTGCCTGAAAGTGCAATTGCGCCCCGTGGAAGATGCCGTGATTCAATCCGTGCTCAAGACCGAAAGAAAAATTCCAGAGCGTTCGCTCACCCTGGCCACGCGCGCCGTTTCCGGGAGCGTTGCTCGCGCCAAAAGATTCGAGCTGGCCGATTTCGAGCGCTCCCGGCAGCCCTGGGTTGCGTTTCTGGACGGCATCGCCTCCAAAGACCTTTCGGCGTTGACGGCCGCCGACTGGAAATCTCTCTTTGAAGCCACCAAAACTCTCGGCGAGAATCGCAGCGAATTGGAACAAACCCTTCAGATGGGCTATGCCCTGCTCCGCGACACTCTTCTGACGCTGAAGAATGGCGATGAGCAAAGCCTGATGAATATTGATCTCATCCCGCGCCTCAAAACCTGGGGCGCAAAACTCGGGCTTGAGGGACTTGAGAAGCTGAAGCGGGGTCTGGACGAAGCCTATCGCCTTCAGACGCGCAATGTGAATCAGCAATTAGGCTGGGAGGCGCTGGCCGTCGAGATCATCTCAGGCCGCAGAGCCGCCATGTAGCGGGATGCCGGAAAAACGACTCGGCATGTTGGCATTCCGAGTCCTGCCTTATGAATGGTTGCAAATTGTGGCGACCACAGCTTCTGTAGCGGCGCTGTCCTCAGCGCCGAAAGCCGCTGGTGGGAGCCTGTCCTGAGCGGAGCGAAGGAACACCGGCGCTACAGCCGGAGTTGCCACGGTGATTTGCAGCAATCAATTGTGGCGCAATCCGTCAGTGTGCGCCGAGCCTCCTGGTGTATTCGGCCTGTTGCTGTTCCTGAATCTTTGCCGAAAGCGCCTGTTCGCGCGCCGCCTCGGCCGGATGGCCCAGTTTGCGGAGCGCAACGCCCAGTAGAAAATGGGCTTGCGCGTAATTGGGATCAAGCTGGGTGGCTTTGCGCAAAGGATCAAGCGCAGCTTGCGGCTGGCGTTCCATCAGGTCCGCCTGACCCAGCCCGAGCAGCGCCTCTTTATATGCTGGATTCCCCGCGAGCGCCATGCGGAAATGCGCCGCCGCAGCCTGGGGTTGATTTTCGCGGATCAGGACTTGCCCCAGCATGCAGTTGGCAACGACATCGCGAGGGAAATGTTTCAGCTCAGCCTCAAACTCCGCCTGAGCCTTCGCAATTTCATCCCGCTTCCAATAGAGGAGCCCCAGGCCCGAATGGACGCCCGGGAAAGCAGCGTCCGCCTTTTCCGCAGCCAGGTATTCGCGCAGGGCTTCATGCTCCCGAAAAGCCCGGTCATACGCCATGCCCATCAGGACGTGCGCCGCCGCGGAGTCCGGCGCAAGCTGATTAATCCGGGCAAAGACGCGGGTCAGCGCCGCATAATCCCTGGCCCGCAGGTCAGCTTGGCCCAGCATGTAGAGCGTGGATAAATCGGAAGGCTTGATCCGACTGGCGCGCTCGAGATACTGCGCGGCCTCGGGATAATGATCCAGCGCGAAAAAGCTCAATCCGGCGAGTTCCGCAAGCTGAAAGTCGCTCGGCGCGCGGCGACTGAGCGACTCAAGGATCGGCAGGGCTTCCTGATAACGTTGGGAGCGGAAATAAGCGATGGCCAGATTACGCTTTGTCTGCGGGTTGTTTGGCTCGAGGCGCAGCGCCTGCTGATAGTAAGGGATGGCCTGGGAAACCTTGCCTTGCTTGTCGAGTGCGATGGCAAGGTCATTCAGAACGCCGACAGAATGGGGATCAAGCCGCAACGCCTGGCGAAAGGCTTTCTCGGCTGCCACTGCGTCGCCGCGCTTGAGCGCCTGCGAGCCCTCCGCCCGCCAGACCTGCTCCTTCGGGGTGGCAGCGCCCGGCTTACCCTGCCCTTTTGATTGTCCGGCCCGTGCGCCTGTCGCTCCGGCCATGGCCAGGCTGCCCGCTATGAAGCACCGCGCAAGCAGCCAGGAAAGACTCCGTCCTGCGCTTCTCCCGGGCCGGAGTCTTCCTGCCATGCGTCCTTCCCTTTACCAGTAAAGCTTGGCCCCCAGTTGAATATTGCGAGGCAGGTGATCCCCGGTTAGCTGCCCAAACGTCGAGTCATCGGTGAAATCGTCAACCGCGTCGAAAGAGACATGGTTGAAGGCATTGAAGAATTCGCCCCGAATCTGGGCGCTGAACCGCTCGCTGATCTTGAAGTTTTTGATCAGGGCAAGGTCCCAATTGTTCAGCCCCGGCCCGGTAAAAACTCCCCGCCCGGAGGTGCCAAAGTGTCCGATGGCATCCGCAAAGGCCGCCGTATTGAACCACTCCGCCACGGTCCCCGGACCCTTGAGCGGAACTCCCACCAGCCGGTCGGGGCGTGGCGTGACAGCGCTGGGATCAATCCCAATCCCGCCCGGGTAGACGCCCGGCATGCAGGGCACTTCGGTGGGGCAATAATCAATCGCGCGGAAGGGATCGTTGAACTGGAAAATCGTGACAGGCGTTCCCGATTCAAACGAGGTGATGCCGGAAACCTCCCAGCCGCCCAGCGTTTTACCCACAAATCCGTGCTGGCCCCTGAAGAATGGCAGGTCATAGACATAATTGGCAACGAAGATCTGAGGCGAGCTGTAACTGGCCATCCCGTAGTCATTCGCCGCATTGTAAGTGTCGTAGGATGCTGAACTCCGGTCGGTGTTATTGCTGGTCAGCGCCTTGGACCAGGTATAAGCGATGCCGATCGTGAGCCCGCGCGAGATGCGGCGGTTGAGAGAAACCTGCAAAGAGTTATAGTTGCTGTTAAACATGGGAGCGATGTTGGTGATTGAATTGTAGCCAACGTAGGGCCGAATGGCATTCACCGGATCGAGCGGGTTGGCCACCCGCGCGCTGAGCGGAACCTGGTTGAAATCGAGCTCGCCCAGAAGCTCGGTTCCCTTGCTTCCCACATAGGCTACTTGCAGGAGCGTGTTGGGCAGAATCTCCCGTTCCACCGAGAAGCTCCAGTCCTGAATGTAGGGAACTTTAAAGGCAGGGGTTCCGGTCTCGTGGAGATTTCGCGGGCCCAAAGGCACGCTTCTCGTCCCGCTGGTCGGGCTATCGAAGCTGGTATTAAACACCAGCACGCTCTGAAGCAGCGGCGGATCGCTAAAGGCGTTCTGCTCCCAGATGCCATTGAGCGTGCGATCGTAAAAGATTCCGTAACCGCCGCGGATGGAGGTCTTGCCGGTCTTGAAGGGATCCCAGGCGAATCCGAAGCGCGGCCCGAAGTTGAGGTTTTCGTTGGGATTCACGTCATTGCCGTAGGGCGAGCACGCCACGGGGGCAATCGTCCGGGCCGCCGCGCAGGAATTCGTCGGAAAGATAATCCCGTTCGCATAATTAGCCGGAGTCACCCCCTGGCCCGCCACAAAGTTCCCTCCCAGCGGCCCGGGCGTAATTGCCGGAGCCGCGCCTGGGTTGAACAACGCCGGATCGAAATTGTTGAGCACATGATTGTTGTCGTGCGGCGAGGGCAGGTAGCTGTATCGCACGCCCAGGTCGAGCGTGAAATTCGGTTTCACTCTCCAGTCATCCTGAACGTAGGCGCCGAGGTTGACAAAATGGAGATCGGGAATGATATCCCGGCTGGCCTGCGAAAACTGCGAGGCATCCCCCAGCAGAAAGTTGGCAAAGGCCGGATTGCCGCTCTGATTGCGGAAGCTGAAAGACCCATTGGTGGGATTCACGGCGTTCTCGCTCTTTCGCATGAGCTGTATGCTGAAGCCGGTGCGGATGGAATGGCCTCCATGAGCAATCGAAAGGTTGTCGTAGACCTCTTTGTCGATGTTTCGCTCGAAGTAGGGGGAAACAGGAATGCCGACGCCCGTCACGCCGCTGATGCTCACCCCGGGCACGCGGTGGTAAGGGTCACTAAACGGAAAGCCGCTGGTATTGAGCGCGCCGAGGAACGACGGGCTGTCAATGATCCCCGTGATGCGGCTGTTGATGGCTCCCCAGGAATAATTGAATGCCGCCTCATTCACCACTGAAGGCGTAAGGTCCATGGTGACGTGAGCCACCAGGTTTTTGCCCGGGGCGTTGGTGGCGGTTGAAGAAATTCCCGGCAGACCCGCGCCCGCGAAAAGCCCGCCCGGCTCGGTGGTGGGAACAAAATCCTGCATGTAGCGGGCGAAAAGCTGCACGCGGCTGGTCACGTTCTGGTCGATCCGCACCAGGTCCTGGCGATAATTATTGAGCGCATTAACGGTGGTGATGAACCGGTTATTGGCCGCGTTCGGCGAAAACTTGGAGTAGACATTCTGGATGTAAACGCTGGCGTTGTGACTGAAGCAGGAGGGGTTGATCTGGGCCGAGTCGGCGGCCGCGTTGTTCGTAATGCAGCCGGGCGGCGCGGAGGCCGGGTTTAATTGTGTGCCCGTAAAAGCGCCGTTCAGTTCCGCCGGAGGCGGCAGAAGAAAAATGTCCGTTGCCGGCTGGCTCGTCCGCCGCCATTCTTCAGACCAGAAAAAGAAGGTCTTTGATTTGTTGGTATTGTAATGGTTGGGGATATAAAACGGCCCGCCAAACGTGAACCCGAAATCGTTGTAACGAAATGGAGGCTTGGGCCTTCCGGCGGAGTTGGCGAAGAACTCGTTGGCATCGAACGCGTCATTGCGCACAAACTCATAGGCGTCACCGTGAAACTGGCTGGTCCCCGAGCGCGTGACCACCAGCACCTGCCCCGAGCCGCTTCGCCCGTACTGGGCATCGTAGGTGCCGCGCTCCACCGTGAACTCCTGGATGGCATCGACGCTCGGCACGTTGAGCAGCGTCAGGTTGGAACCGCTGTCGTTGACGTCCGCGCCATCCACCGTCCAGTTGTTGGCGCTGCCCCGGTTGCCATTGATGGAAATTGAGTCCGTATTCGAGATGCCGAAATTCACAATGTCCGGCAATCCGGAAGTGACGCCGGGCTGAAGCGTGACCAGTTGCTCAAAGTTACGGTTGTTCAATTCCAGTTCGCGGATCTGCGTTCCGGTAATCGTCGTCGATTGCGCCGGAGTGGTGATCTGCACCGGCGTGGTTGTCGAGGTCACCGTCACATTTTGCGTCACCGCGCCGGTCTGGAGCTGGATGTTGAGCGTCCGATGGTCCCCCACGTGCAAAATCACGCCCCGGGTTACCGAGGTTTTGAAGCCGCTCATTTTGATGGTGACGGTGTAGGTTCCGTAAGGCAGAAGCGTGGCATCATAAGCCCCGGAGCCGTTCGTGGTCAGCGTCCGCACATCGACGTTGGTAGCGTCATTATGGATAATCACGGTGGCGCCCGGCACCACGGCTCCAGAAGGATCCGTAACAGTCCCCCGCAAACTGGCTGTGATGTTTTGACACCATCCGACGGTTGCCATCCCAGCCAGAAGCGTCAAACCGGATAACAGCGTCAAAAGCCCTTTCACATGAAACCTCTTTTTCATTTTTTCCTCCCCCTGTGCGGTTCCCCTCACGGCGCCGAGGTTTTTTGAATTCCCATCAATCCTCAATAAACTTTTGGCCTTCTCACGAAGGCAAATGTCTATACAAGAACAGCCTCATTAAACACCGCAAGTTGGACCTTGTCAAGCCTTGCTCTTCTGACGATCGAAATTCGCCAATTCGAGCGACGGCGTTTTCTGCAAGGGCCAGCGCCCTTTGCTCCGCTCAGGACAGACGCTCACCGGCCTCCTGCGGCGCTGGGAACCTGCCCTGAACGAAGTGAAGGGACAGCGCCGCACCGTCTGTGTTGTCGCGATAATTTGTAAACCTCAGTCATGCATCCGCAGGGAGACTGATACGGTGGGGTTTTGAGATTCGATCAGAATCGATCGGTCGGGCTTACTTCGGCAGCAATTGGTTCAGGCCGCGCAGCACGTTCTGTTGCTCGGGAGTGAACCGCTGGTTGAACTGGGGGCTATTCAGGAATCGCTGGCGCTGTCCGGGCGGCATATTGCGCAGCCGGCGGAACGCGCGCATCACCTGTTGCTGCTGCGGGGCGGGAAGGCGGCGGTACTGAGGGAAAATATTGCGCAGGTCCTGGCGCTGTGCGGGCGAAAGGCTCTTCACAATCTCCTCGCGCTGCCGCAGCACCTGCTTCTGATGAGGAGTCAGGGAATTCCAGCGCCGCAGATTCTGGCGAATTTGCTCCTGGCGCTGGGGCGGCAGGCTGTGAAACCGCGCGTCGTTCTGGAGAATGCGGTCCTGTTGATCGGGCGGCAGATCGCGCAGGCGGCGGAAGAAATTGGGCGCATGCTGGTGCTGATCCTGCTGGATGCGCCTTTGACGCCACGCGGGGCTTTTCTGCGGCGCGGGCGGGCGAACGCGACCCATTCCGCGTCGGCGCTGCGCGCTGGCGGTGACCGGAGTCAGTAAAAGAAAGATGATGAGGCTGAGCGCCAGCCCGCCGAGCGGAAAACCGGCGCTCTCGATTTCAGTCGTTGGATTTATCTTCTGCCTGAGGCAGTTCGGAAAGCACATCGAAGTTCGCCAGCATGTCGTAGTTTTCTAAGACTGGCAGGTTGTTGTAAAGATCCATCTCCTGCTTCACCGCCCGCTGTTGCACAACCGCCGGGCCTTCGGTTCCAGGCGCTGATTGAGAGCGGGCAGGCTGCGGCGGAGCGCTGGCAGAAGCCGTTGCGGTCCTGGCAGGGGGTTCATAGCGAGTGGCGCGCCCGCGAAGCAGCCAGATGCTGCTCACCACCACCAGCGCCGCCGCCGTCATCACGGCGGCCCATCGCGCCCATGCAAGGCCCCACAGGGAAAACGCTGGACGGGCTGAGGCCTGGGAGCGGACCCGCGCGCGAGCGCGCGCATCAAACCAGGGAGACGGCGTTACAGGTTTCCATTCATCGAGCACTTCATTGAGCCGCCGATAGGCAGACACCGATTCCCGGCACTCAGCGCAACTCGCCAGATGAGCGCTCACACGGCTCTCTTCCTGCGGGTCGAGCATCCGATGGGCGTAGGCGAAGAGCTGCTCCCGCTCCATGCAGGTGTTGTGCGGCTTCATAGCTGGCCTCCCTGTAATAAAGGCTGCAGGCGAGTCCTCAAATTCTCGTAGGCTCGAAAAAGCAACGATTTGACGGCGCTCTCGCTCACCTCCAGGACCTTGGCAATTTGCCGATAATCCACCTCTTGATATTTATGCAAAATAACCGCGACGCGTTGCTTTTCCGGCAAACTTTCAATCGCCTCGCGGATTAAACGCTCGCGGTCGGAGAGCATCAGTTGTTCCTCAGCCGTCGGCCTGGAATCCACGATGCGGGCGACGCGCGGAACGCCCTCGTCATCCTCCTCAAGCGCGGGGGCATCGTCCGCCTTTCGATCCCGGAGGGCATTCAGCGCCAGATTGGTGGCAATCCGATAAAGCCAGGTGGTAAAGCGAGCCTCGGGCTGGTAACGCTGGCGGGCCTGATAAACGCGGAGAAAAACTTCCTGCGCCAGGTCCTCGGCTAACGCGCGATCCCGCACCATGCGAACAAAATAGCTCACAAGCGGAAGGCGATAGCGATTCAGGAGAAGCTCGAATGACTCCGCGTCCCCATTCTGGACCCGCAGCATCAACTCCAGGTCGGAATCAATGGCCATCGTCGCCACACCAGATTAAACACCTGAACTCGCAAAAAGTTGCGAGCCATTTTCTCATTCCGCCACGACAAAATGCAACCCGCCGGCGCTGTAGGGCGGTGTCCCCACCGCCGGTCGTTGCGGCCTGCGGCTTGTGCGATATCGGCCGCGATTTCGTAGCGCAGACCGCCGTCGTTGCGGTCTGCGGCCGTTCCCCATCCCCCGGCAAAAAGACGCGGACCGCAAACCCGGCGGTCCGCGCTACGAACGATGCGTTTGGGTTGCGACCGAAAAGACGCGGACCGCAGAACCGGCGGTCCGCGCTACGGGCTGTCATTCCAGGCGTAGCGAAGAATCCCGACCATCGTGATGAGTGAAGAGAGATGAGAAATATGAAAAAGCAGCCGAAGCATCCCAAGCGATCTTTGCTCGCCACTCGTCACAGATCACTGCCTTTTCCGGTTACTGAAAACGCTCCGAAGCCTGTCATTCTGAGCGGAGCGTAGCGCAGCGAAGAATCCCTGCATTTTTTGATGCTCTAAATACGGAGATTCTTCGCGGAGTTTATTCTGAGCGTCATACCGTGATCCTTCGCTCCGCTCAGGATGACAAGCGAAGAACTCAGAATGACAGGCTGGATCGATTTTTCAGCATCCTCCGAAATCCCCATTGGGAAAAATCATCTGAAGCAAAACTTCAGACTGGCTTGCCGCGAAGCCGTAGCGCAGACCGCCGTCGTTGCGGTCTGCGTTTTTTCCCGCATCCCCAGACCAAAAAGACGCGGACCGCAAACCCGGCGGTCCGCGCTACGCGAAAAAGCGTCTCAAATGTCTCATCCGTCTCCATCCGCGCTGCCCGCTCTGCTATCCTGAAGCCGCTATGAAGACCCATGATTGCAACCGACCCCGTTTATGCCGATCTCCGAAGCTCACGCCGGCGCGCCTGGCCGCCTGCCGCGCCAACGCCCGCAAGTGGGTAGCGCATCTATAAGGTCGTCGGCGTTGTCAAGCAAAACCTCGTTGAAGTCCTTGGTTCTCCGGGCGCGGAGCGCCCGTCCTTGTGGTTGTTTTTGTTTTGTTCCATCGCCGAGGCACAATTACCCCTCGGAGCGGCGAGCCGCTCCCGCGGCGTGCTTCTCCTACTCATCTATCCGACCCTTTCAGGCCATGATCACCGATGCTGACTCCCTCCGGGTGCGAGGGAGGCCGGTAGCCCAATCAGACCCTCGGTCATGGTTAGACCAGCGCTACCCCGGGCATTCCGGCAGACGAACCACGTCGAACAAACTCGGCATAATCGATCTGATCGCGCAGCATGATGTAGAGGCGGATGGCCAACTTCCGAGCCACCATCACACGCGCTCGAGCCCAGCCGTGGCGGAAGGCCACGCGCTTAAAATCCTGCTTGAGTTCGGGGTCCCCGCGGCAGGCGCTCTGCGCGGCCTCGACCAGGAGGAAGCGCAACAGCCGGTTGCCTTGTTTGGTCAGGTGTCCAAAATGCTGTCG
The DNA here is from genome assembly GCA_035294685.1 of Terriglobia bacterium. Classification (GTDB taxonomy): domain Bacteria; phylum Acidobacteriota; class Terriglobia; order UBA7540; family UBA7540; genus RH2-MAG17b. The sequence goes on from DATGKJ010000184.1 coordinate 9,112, forward strand.
CCCGCCGCTGGAATGCTCGCTCGGGATCAGGCCCACATAGCTGGCCACCTTACGGCCGTTGGCAAAACGCTCGACCGGTCCGAGCACCACCACGGTCGCCAGCGCTGTCAGCAGCCCCACGCCGGGGTGTGTCCTCAGGCGCTGGACCTCGGGCCGCTTCTCCGCTTCCTGTTCCAGGCGATCCTCGGCTTCTTGGATCCAGCCGTTCAACTGCGTCACCAGTTGCCGCAAGTCTTCCCGCCTCCGGGAGGCGGCTTCCCTCAGCTTCAGAGCTTGGAGGGCCTGCTGGCCCGCGGCGGTCCACAGCTTTGCCCCCTGGCACAGATTGTGATTGAGCGCCAGCGCCTGCAATCCGTTCTTGGCCCGCGTCCGCATCTCGACCCGGTGATGGCGATGGTGCAGCAGCACCCGCACATCCCGCTCTTCCGCACTCGGCAGCCAGATGCGCGGGAATTTCCCTTCGGCCAAAAGCTCCATCATGTGGCAGGCGTCGCGGTCGTCGTATTTCTGCTTCCGCGTCTCCGAGGCGCGAATTCTGGCGGCATCCCCGACGGCCAGCTCATGCCCCAACTCCGTCATCAACTCGGCAAACCACAGGGTGTAGCTCGTCGCCTCAATGCCGACCAGCGCCGGCTCGGGCAGGTTCGCATAGAACGCCCGAACCTCTCCGTTGATGTGATCCAATCGGCGCCTCTCAAATTCTCCGGTCTCCGTGTTCAGCATAGCGATCCGCTGGTAGCGAGCGTGAAAGTCATTGCCTATAATCAACATGTCTCGGCTCCTCCTTTGGGATGGATTGATTTGATTTCCATCACCAATCTAACCACACTCGAGGAGCCGACGACCTTATGTGATCAGACCGCCGCCTTTGCGGTCTGCGGTTTTTCCTCATCCCCAGGCGAAAAGACGCGGACCGCAAAAGCGGCGGTCCGCGCTACCCGGCGGATGAAAACGAACCGACGATGTGCAAGAAACTCGGGCAGTTATGAAGATAATTTGCGATTCCCGATTCGGATTGAAGGCAATGCGCGAGGCCGCGCGCTGCGGTTTGTCTTCGGGCAAAGGCGGCGACGCCGGCTGACGGCGAGGGCGATTCCGCTCGTACCGCAGACCGCCGCCCTAGCGGTCTGCGGCCTTTGCGATATCGGCCGTGATTTCGTAGCGCAGACCGCCGCCTTTGTGGTCTGCGGCCGTTCCTCATCCTCAGGCGAAAAGACGCGGACCGCAGAAACGGCGGTCCGCGCTACGGCTATCTTGACCCATGATGATTTCTCTCATAACCTGTCATTCTTATTGACCGGCCAGCCGGTCTTTCCAGGGGGCAGGAGAACATCTTTAAGGAGGATGCTCGTCATGAAGCGCAAACGTCTTTCAATCGGAAGCTGGGCCTACTGCTTTGGGCCTTACAAGGATAATCCCGTACCCTTCGATACGGTCATCGAGAAGCTGGGGAAGCTGGGCTTTGACGGCGTGGAACTGGGCGGCTTTCCTCCTCACCCGAACCCGAACGAACTGGATACCAAGGCAAAGCGCCAGGAACTCAAAAAGAAGGTGGCCGATCACGGACTTCAATTCTCAGGCCTCGCGGCTGATTTGTGGTCGTTCCCGATCATTCCTGTGGCGGATAACTCCGCCTGGATGTCCGCTTTTGAGCGCAACGTGGAATTTGCAAAGGACCTGGGAATTGACTGCATCCGCGTGGATACCGTCAGCCCTCCGGACATCTTCGAGAAGGAAAAGATCGATCCGAAAGATGGCTGGGAGCGCGTTACCAAGGCATTTCGCGCGGCAGCCGCCAGGGCTGCGGACGAGGGCATCCGCGTGGTGTGGGAGTTTGAACCGGGATTTGCCTTCAACAAGCCTTCGGAAATCATCCGCATGCCGGACGCGGTCGGGCACAGGAATTTCAGCGTCCTGTTCGACACCTGTCACGGTCACATCTGCGCGGCGCTCGGGGCGCGGCAGCCGGGCGAAAAAGAAACCCTGCCGGGCGGCGCTCTGGAGTTGCTCAAGCGTCTGCGAGGGAAAATCGGGCACTTTCATCTGATCGATTCCGACAACACGCTCCATCACAACGAAACCAGCACCCACGCCCCATTCGGACAGGGCGTGCTCAATTTCGATGAACTGGTTCCGGAAATGCTCCGTTCGGGCTGCCCCTCGGATTGGTGGACGATTGATCTTTGTTTCTGGCCCGATGCCTGGAACGTGACCGCGGATGCCAAGGTATTTCTGGATCGCTTGCAGCAAAAGTTCGCGCAGGAAGCAGCCGGGGCCGAATCCAACTGAACAGAGACTGCCGTTAAATCTCCCAGAAGAGGTCACCCAGGTTGAAAATAGAGAAGATTCATTCGCACCTGAATGGTCTTGAATGGCTCCTTGGTCACCAGCCAAACGTTTGGAAGGAGATTCAACAGATTATCGGTCGAATCGACGCGGCCAAGCACAGAACCAAGGTGAGTAAGGAAAAAGGAATGCAGGGAAAGCTACTGTACTCGCCTATAGAATTAAACCGTCAGTTCAAAAAAGAATTCAGAAATGATGGATGGGAAGAAAGTAGAACCAGCTATTGGGTTACCGATGATTACTCCTTGATCCGAAAAACCTTGCTGCTTCCATCCAAAGAGCAGAAAGCACAGATTGAAGCAGCGGGCAGGCGCGCGATTTTCTCTTTTAATCAAACAGATTTCGTAAAGCAAAGAGTGGCAACCGAAATCCAATTTGGGAAATACAGTTTCATTGCATATGACCTTTTCGTGAAACACCTGGCATTCTTTGTGAGTAATTCCATTGACGTGGGAGTAGAAATTCTACCCATGAAATGTATGCAAGAGCAGATGTCTTCGGGACCGGGCTATTTCGAAGGAGCGCTATATGATATAGCTCGTCAGGGGCGTGGTGTTCCTGCTGTGCCTCTAGTACTGGTCGGGATCAGCCCATGAACAAATAGCAATGCAAAAACTTCTTGACCAGTCGGCTATTTTCGATTAACTTTCGCCTATGAGAATTTCTGCCGTTCCGCCAACTGACCTGCTAGCATTCGAGCGAAGAGAATTCACTATCTCTGAGCATTACAGCCCGACGGCGGCAGCGACACTGTATTTAGGAGATCGTCTCGAGCTGTTGCAGGAAATTCCTGACGAAGCTGCCCAACTTATTGTCACGTCTCCCCCCTACAACATAGGCAAGCGCTATGAAAATAGGTTGGATTTTGTAAGCTACCTTCGCCAGCAAAAGGATACGCTTCGCGAATGTGTGCGCATACTCAGTAAAGAAGGCAGCCTTTGTTGGCAGGTCGGGAACCATGTAGCTCGCGACGGCGAGATTTTTCCACTGGATGTTTTCATTTACCGCATATGCAAGAAACTTAGGCTCACGCTGAGGAATCGGATTATTTGGCGCTTCGAACACGGTCTCCATTGTCGTCGCAGGTTTTCCGGTCGTTACGAGACGATTCTCTGGTTCACCAAAAGCAACAATTATGTTTTCAATTTGGATTCAGTGCGTGTACCACAAAAGTATCCGGGTAAGAAGTACTTTAAAGGGAATAAAATTGGGCAATACTCCTGCCATCCACTTGGTAAGAATCCCGGCGATGTTTGGTCTATTCCGAATGTCAAGCACAACCACGTGGAAAAAACTATCCACCCTTGCCAATTCCCGATTGAACTTGTGGAACGTCTGGTCCTCGCTTTTACAAATCCACATGATCTAGTGGTCGACCCCTATATGGGCGTCGGAACGTCAGCCTGCGCAGCGATATTACACGCCAGACGAGCGGCGGGCGCGGATACCCTCCCCCAATACCTCGATATTGCTCGCGAAAGAGTGAGCTTGGCTGCGGAAGGGCAACTTCGGCGCAGACCCCTTGGTCGGCCCATTTATCAACCTGGACCAAGAGATCGGATTGCTAAACGCCCGCCGGAATGGGAAGAAACTATAAATTCACAATCCAACCTGTTGGCGTAAATTTTAAATCAAAATGGTCAACCAACTGAAGATGGGCATGGTGGGCACAGGTTTTATGGGCCGGGCGCATTCAAATGCTTACCGGCGCGTGAATCAGTTTTTCAACGTTGCGTATGAACCTGTGATGAAAGCGGTGGCGGCGCGATCCAAGGATAAGACTGAAGCCTTTGCTAAACGCTGGGGCTGGGAGCGCGTGGAAGATGACTGGAGGAAACTGATCGATGCGCCGGATATCGACGTGATCGATATCTGCTCGCCAAATAACACTCACTATGAGATTGCGATGGCCGCCGCGCAAAAGGGCAAAATCGTGCTTTGCGAAAAGCCCCTGGCCATCAATCTTGCCCAGGCGCGTGAAATGACGCAGGCGGTCGAAAAGTCGGGCAAGCCCAACATGGTGTGGTTCAACTACCGCCGCGTTCCGGCCATCAGCCTGGCAAAGCAGGTTATCGACGAAGGCAGGCTGGGCAGGATATTCCACTACCGCGCGACGTATTTGCAGGATTGGACCATTTCCCCCAAAGTGCCCGTGGGCGGCGCAGCCACTTGGCGCCTGGAAAAAGAAGTGGCGGGCGCGGGCGTCTCCGGCGACCTCTCCGCGCATAATATCGACACTGCGCTGTGGCTGAATGGCTCCATCTCGCGGGTGTTGGGCATGACGGAAATCTTTATTCGCAACCGCCAGCGGCCGGACGGAACACCTGCCTCCGTCGAGATCGATGACGTTTGCACGTTCCTCGCTCAGTTTCAGAATGGCTCGAATGGCACGTTTGAA
>DATGKJ010000185.1:0-7696 GCA_035294685.1 Terriglobia bacterium
GGAAGGGCGCGCGAAGCTGGCAGGAAGCTGTGGCAAATATTTCTCCTGCCGCCTTTTTTTCGGTTCTGGTGATCACTACGCCTTATCAAAGGGCATTCCTGATGGCGCTGGTTGCGGCATTGGCAGAAGCCGCAGGCGATACGGTCGCAAGCGAGATCGGGAAATGGCTCTCAGCCCGGGCCTATCTGATTACAAATCTGAAACCCGTGCGGGCAGGGGAGGATGGCGGCGTCTCGATTGCAGGAACGGTTGCTGGGTTTGGGGCCTCGGCGCTGGTGGTGATTCTGGCGTGGAAGCTCGGAATGCTTCAAGGCTGGAACGTTTTGATAGCGCTCGCAGCGGCCTGGGCAGGAAATGTGGCGGACAGCTTCTTGGGAGCCGCTTTGGAGCGCAGGGGATTCGTGACCAATGGATTCGTAAATTTTCTCGGAAGCGGTTTTGCAGGCGCGCTGGCTCTGGCCTGGGAGCTGCATCGCTGACATCGCGCGGCGGCTTCGGTCAGTTTTTATGCGGGCTGTCAGAACCTTGATGCTATTTCGCGGACGGAGGGTGATGTTGCAGATAGCGCTTTCGAGCTTCGCGGATGACCTGCCGCACTTCCTTAAGACCTAACCAGCCTTTGATTTCAGTCTTTTTACCCTCAAGCTCCTTGTAGATGTCGAAGAAGTGTTCGATTTCGAGCCGCACGTGAGGGGGAACTTCATCGACGGTCTGCATTTCGTCAAATCGCGGGTTGCGCTCCGGGACGGCCAGGATCTTATCGTCCGCTCCTTTTTCGTCCACCATCTTGAGCAAGCCTACAGGACGCGCTTCAAGCATGCATCCCGTAAAGGTTGGCACATCTGTGAGCGCCAGGACGTCCATCGGGTCTCCGTCAGCGGCGTAAGTGCCGGGAACAAATCCGTAGTCGCCGGGATAATGCATGGGGGAATAAAGTGTACGGTCGAGGCAGAAGATGCCCAGCTTGGTATCGTACTCATACTTGTTGTTCGAGTTCTTGGGAATCTCGACAATCATCCTCACAACCGCCGGAAACTGCGGGCCTGGATCGATGTCGTGCAGCATCATGTGCCCTCCTGAGTTCTCTCCAATGAATAAACGCGCAAGCCGCTCAAAGCTAAAACGGTTGATTGCTTGACCCGTGGATCGCTGGCAGCAAACCGGTTTTCCCAAACCGCAATGTATGCTGGCCGGGACAGTGCGCCTCTGGTATATTCAATAGTGACACTCACATTTCAACACGCGGCAGCACGTCTTTTCAACCAGAAGCGAATACCGCGAAAGGAACTGCATTGACTCTGCCCCGTGAGGGGTGCACAATTCGGTTTTAAGAGAATATCCTCCAGCCGGGAAATAAGCGATCATGGAAAGCCAGCGAAGGCGTTGGAAATTTGGCATTGGCATCGCCATCATTCTTGTCGTGGCGCTATGGGAAGCCATCTCCGGGTTTCAGCAAAGCAAGACTTACTACGTAACCGTCAGTGAGTTGGTCAGCAGCAAGACGACCCGGCAGCATGTGCGTGTGGGCGGCACGGTTGAGCCGGGATCCATCACGCGGCACGGCGAAACGCTTTCATTCCGGCTCTCTCAGAATGCTGAGTCGATTCCAGTAGTTTACGTTGGCACGGATACGTTGCCGGATACGTTTAAAGACGGCTCCAAGGCGATCGTCCAGGGCGACTACATGGCGGATGGAACGTTTCGAGCCGATCAGATTCAGGCAAAGTGCGCTTCCAAATATCAGGCGGTTCCTTCGGGCGCCAAGTCCAGGGGTATGGCAAACATGAGTGAATGGGGAAAAGCATTGGCAAGCTCCCCTCCGCGCTAAGGATCTTTTTTGATAGCCCTCACCCCCGGCTCCTTCTCCCCAGGGGGCGAGGGGGAGGGATTTATCAGGTTTTCGGCCCTCTCCGCCACGGGGGCGCGAAATAGTCTCCTGTGGTTTTACACTTTCCGCTAAGAGGGCGAGGGGCTGGCTTCTTATGGTTTTTACCCTCTCCCCAGCGAGCAGAGGGCGCCCCGGCCGGGGCTGGTGAGGGGGGCATACTTGAGCGAACTTACGAAATGCCGCATTAAGGAGAAGTGATGAATCAATTCGGCAGCGTCGGGCTGATTGCCGCCATGGCTTTTGCAATCTATGCCGTAATTGCAGGCGTGGCGGGCGGGAAGCTTTCCAGCCTCAAGATCACCCGCAGCGCTGAGCGCGCGGCACTGGCCTTCTTCATCATGATCACCCTGTCGGTGATCGCTCTGGAATTTTTGATCTTTACCAATAATTTCCATAACGCCTACGTTGCCACCCACTCCAATCGAGACCTTCCTTTCTATTACAAGTTTGCCGTGCTTTGGGGAGGGCAGGAGGGATCGCTTCTTTTCTGGACGTGGCTGCTCTCTATTTATACCGCGCTCGCGGTGTTGCTCAACCGGCGCAAAAACCGGCAGTTAATGCCCTATATGATCGCCTTTATTATGGGCGTGGGCGTCTTCTTCTCTTCGATAACCTTTTTTGTCGCCAACCCCTTCCAGGGCCTCGCGGTAGCATCCGGCGGCAATCTGACGGCCTTTACCCCGCCTGACGGCAACGGTTTGAATCCTTCCTTGCAATACCCTTCCATGCTGATTCATCCCATTATGCTTTACCTGGGGTATGTGGGCATGGCGATTCCGTTCGCCTTTGGCATGGCGGCGCTGGTGACGAAGCAACTGGGTGACAACTGGATTCGGATGACACGCCGATGGACGATGGTGCCGTGGATGTTTCTGGGCGCAGGAATTCTGCTGGGTGGCCACTGGGCGTACAACGTGCTCGGATGGGGCGGCTACTGGGCGTGGGACCCAGTGGAGAACGCCTCTTTGCTTCCCTGGCTGGCCGGAACGGCTTTTTTGCATTCCGTTATGGTCCAGGAAAAGCGGGGGATGCTAAAGGTCTGGAACGTGGTCCTGGTCATTGTCACCTTCTGGTTAAGCATCTTCGGCACATTCCTGACGCGCAGCGGCATCATTCAATCCGTGCATGCCTTCGCTCAGTCAGATATCGGCCCTTACTTTGCGGTGTTTCTTGCTCTCATTGCGATCGTTTCTCTCACGCTTCTGTTTCTGCGTCTGGATTTTCTGAAGAGCGAGAATACGCTTGATTCGGTCATTTCGAGGGAGAGCGGCTTCCTCTTTAATAATTGGATTTTGCTGGCGTTGGTTTTTGCCGTGCTCTGGGGGACGATCTTCCCGATTATCTCCAAAGCCGTCGAGGGGCGAACGGTGACGGTGGGGCCGCCCTTCTTCAATAAAGTTGCCGTCCCTATGGGACTTCTGCTGCTTTTTCTGACCGGAGCAGGTCCGCTTCTCGCTTGGCGCAAGACTTCATTCGAGAGTCTGAAGCGTAATTTCACCGTTCCGGTCATCATCGCCGTGGCGGTGGGCGTGATTTTATTCCTGGCGGGTCTGCGGAATCTTTACTCCTGGATGAGCATGTTTCTAGGGGCTTTTGTTACAGCGTGCGTTTTGGGGGAATTTTACAAGGGCGCTCGCACCCGGCAGCGGGGGACGGGAGAGAATTTTCTCCATGCGCTTTACAGCCTTTCCGCTCGCAATACACGACGCTATGGCGGCTACATCGTTCACATCGGAATAGTCCTCATCTTCATCGGTCTGGCGGGGCTGGCATTCAAGACTCATACCAAAACCCTGATGCAGGACGGCGACCTGATGCGCGCGGGCGACTATCTGATCCGTTGTGACAGCCTGAACGCGGGCGATACGCCGAACTACACGTATCAGAGCGCCGTGCTGACAGTCATCAAAGATGGAAAGGCTTACGCAACCATGGAGCCGCAGCGCAGGTTTTACAAAGCCAGCCAGCAGCCGATCAGCCACGTGGCTCTCCGCCGCTCGCTGGCAGAAGACCTTTATGTGGTGCTGGCCGGGCAGGACCCGGGCACCGGAAAGGCAGTGATCGAAGTCTTTGTAAATCCGCTGGTGGTCTGGGTATGGATAGGCGGCATCGTGATGGTGTTGGGAACCATAATTGCTCTGATCCCAAGCCGTGTAGAACGCGAGATGGCCCAGATCCGGCAGGCGCAGCTGGAGGCGCTGGAAGAACGGAATGCCCTGTAGAAAGGCGATTGGAAATTGTGTGCGGATCCTACTTCTGGGGCTTGTTGCTTGCCTGCAAACTGTGGCGTTGCCCATAGCGCAGACCACGCCCAAGCCCACGCTGGAGGAAGTAGGCAACCAGGTTTATTGTCTGTGCGGGTGCGCAACCACGCTTAACCGCTGCCCGCATTTGCCGTCTGAATGCGCAAGCCGCGCGCAGATGCAGGACCTGATTCTGAAAGATATCGATCAGGGCAAGAGTGAGGCCGCCATCCTCCAGGACCTCACCGAGCGCTACGGCGTCCGTGTCCTGGCTTCGCCGCCCGCTCAGGGTTTCGATCTAACCGTCTGGGTGCTGCCGGGCATCGGGCTGATTATCGGATTGATCATTGTGGTTCTGATTGTCCGCAAATGGTGGAGAAAACCGAAAACTCCGCAAGCTTCATCCGTCGCGCTTGACCCCAAGATCATGGCGGAAGTGGAAGAAGAGATGAACAGGATGGAGTCGTGGAAGGATTAATCCATTGGGTTATTGAATCATTGTAGTTGCTCACTCTCGCAAATCCGCTATCGGCTGGAGGAGTATCAGGGGCTGGATGCGAGGGATGGTGATTTAAAAACAGAATCGCTCAATGAATAGATTCCCATGCTTTTAGGTTTGATTTTTCTGATTGCAATCGGCTTGGTGTTGTTTGTGATTTACCCTATGCTCTCCTCTCGGGATGAGGAGAGGTCCGCTCTCCCGGTGGATGTGACTCCGGCAGCGGACCTGAAGCGACGCCGGATGGTGGTGTATGAGAATCTTCAGGACCTGGAGTTTGAGTATCAAGCCAAGAAGATTGCGCCTAAGGATTATGAGGCTCTGCGCGAAAACTATCGGGCTGAGGCCGCGCGGCTTATGGTGGCCTCGCGGGAACTTGAACGGGGAACTGCCGAAGACCGGTTTATTGAGCGGGAAGTTGCAGCGCGCCGCGCAAGGCTGAGGGACCGGGCGGCTGAGAGCTATGTGTGCAAGAAGTGCGGGTTTAATAATCCTGTGCCGGTAAAATTCTGTGGCAATTGCGGATCTCCCATCTCAAATCCCCGCGCCTGAAAAAGTTTCTACTAAGATTCACAGTAGTGAAAGTCTCCTGCCTAAAATCCGGTTGCGTGATGGGCGCGTGGGTCTTGTTGACAGCCCTCTTTGCGCCTCTTCCGCTTGTAGCTGCTGTCGGTCGGATTGAGGGCCAGATTGTAAATGGCACAACAAACCGGCCGGTGGCGAACCAGGCGGTGGAGCTTCTCCAGCCTGGCAACAGCGGGATGCGCCGGGTCGCCGAAACCCGCTCCGATGCTGCCGGTCGGTTCATGTTTGCAAGCGACGACATCAAGTCCAACAGTTTCTATCTACTCCAGGCCACCTATGAGGGCGTTGACTATCATGCTCCGGTGCGGCTGGGAGAAAATCCTTTAGCCAGACTGAATTTCAAGATTTACGATTCCACCCCGGCGCCCTGGCATTTTCATGTCAGTTCAGCGCGATTCCTGGTGCGCGCCCAGGGCGATAAAATTCGGGTGGAGGAATTATTTGCTATCCGGAATGACAGCCGGCCTGCCGTCTCTTACGTAGATCCAAACGGCACGTTCTTTTTCAATCTTGCCAAAGACGCAGGGCAGCCTTCCGTGGCTGTGGCGGGCGAAATGAACATGCCTCTGCCGCAGGAGGCGCAGGCGGGGAAGTCTCCGGGCCAATACTTCATCCAGTATCCACTGAAACCGGGCCTCACGGTGGTGATGGTCGAGTACGAGGCGGACTATTCTTCCGAAAGCTTTCGTCTGGCAGATAGCGTTCCCTACCCGATCGACCAGATTGAGTTGGATGTGGTGCCGGCAGCGCTGGCTGTGAAATCCGCCATTTTCAAGCCTGCGGGCACGGATGCGGATACAGGCGGCCAGAAGCTTTTGGCTGAGAATTTGAAGCCGGACACGGCCATTGAAGCCAGCTTTCAGGGCGCGGCTCCCGGAGGAACGGCATCCCAGAACAATGGCGACCAGAACGTGGAGGAACTTCCCAATGCCATGACGCGCCTGGGCATTCCGCTGCTGGGGTGCTTCCTGCTGGTATTGTTATGGGCGATGGGAGTTCGGGTTTCCAAGGAATGGTCGAAACGCGATCCGGGTCGCGCGGGCAGCCCGGCGCAAAAAGAGCTGGAAGCCAAGCTTGAAAAGTTTCTGGATTCACTGGCTAATCTGGACGAGTTGTTTGACGCCGGCAAAATTCCGGAAAAGAAGTATTGGCGAGAGCGCCTGGACTTGAAGGCGAAATTGGTGGTTCTGCTTAAGAAAAGCCCCCCGGCATTTCTCGAATCCTATGCCACCCGACACAACCCACACTGAGCCTGCTCTCGAACTCCGCGGCATATCCAAATATTTCGGGGACTTGGCGGCGCTGAGAGGCGTCACGCTGCGCATCGTGCGGGGCGAGTCTGTGCTGATTTATGGCCCGAACGGCGCCGGCAAGACGACGCTGCTGCGGACGCTGGCTTCGTTGGCACAGCCGACCGAAGGCGAGATTTGGATGGGCGGACTGCGGACGGATCGCCATCCCGCAACCTGCAAAGCGAGGGTCGGATTCGTTTCGCATGCCACGTTCCTCTACAACGATCTGACGGTTCGGGAGAATCTGGCGCTCGCGGGCAGGCTGTTCGGCCTCCGGGACGTGGAGAAGAGAGTAGAGAGGGCGCTTGAGCTCTTTAAGCTGCGCGACCGCGCTGGTTTTCTTATCCGAAATCTCTCGCGCGGATTGCAGCAGCGAGTGACGCTGGCGCGAGCTTTGCTGCACGATCCGGACTTTCTGCTCCTGGATGAGCCTTTCACCGGGCTCGATGCTGAATCCACGGCCAACCTCGAAAACCTTCTGCGGAAATTGTCGGAGCAGGGGAAAGCGCTGGTCTTCTCGACACATCGTTTTGCCCAGGGGGCTTCGATTGCGCAACGACTGGTGGCGCTCGAAAAAGGCAGAATCAACTATGATGGCCCTTTGACTCAAGCGTCCTTATCGTCGCTGCGCATTGATCTGGAGGAGGCGACGATCGAGGGCAAGGTCCGTTTGTGAGAGCGCCACATCTCCGGCTGCTTTCCTGGAACTCCCAAGGCAGCCGCGTTCAGGCGCGAACGTCAAATTTTAAGAGCTTTCATAAAGCCGCTCGCCACGTTGCGAGCGGCATCCTCCTCTTCCGATGATGCGCAGTCTTGAAATCATCTGGGTTTTGTTTCTGAAGGATCTGCGCCTGGAATGGCGCCGGCGCGAGACGCTCGCCTCCATCTGCGTGTTCGGCATCCTGGTGGTGTTTCTGCTCGACTTTGCCTTCCAACCCGCCGGCGAGGAATCGCTGCGGCTTTTGCCCGGAGTGTTGTGGATTGCCTTTGCGTTCGCGGGCATTCTGGGATTCAACCATTCCTTTGCTGCGGAGCGGGAGAACGCTTGCCTCGAAGGGTTGAGGCTGGCGCCGATTGACGCCGGATTGATTTACCTTGCCAAGCTGTTGGCCAATTTTCTCTTCCTGGCCGTCGCCGAAGCGGTGATCATTTTTGCGTCCTCACTCTGGTATAACTTCTCGTTTCTCCC
>DATGKJ010000186.1:0-7250 GCA_035294685.1 Terriglobia bacterium
TTTCCGCCGCCGTGCCGGTGAAAAAGACCTCATCAGCAATATAGAGGGCTTCGCGGGCGATGGGCTGTTCGACCACCGTATAGCCTTCTTCTTCGGCGAGCGTCAGGACGGAATCGCGCGTGATCCCCGGCAGGACCGAGCACGCCAGGGGAGGAGTGTAAATCTTCTCGTGATGGATCACAAAAATGTTCTCCCCGCTGCCCTCGCTTACATTTCCGAAATAATCCAGAGCGATGCCCTCCACGTATCCATTAATGGCCGCCTCCATCTTGATCAGTTGCGAGTTCATGTAATTGGCCGCGGCTTTCGCCATGGCGGGCAAGGTGTTGGGGGCCATGCGATTCCAGGAGGAAGTGCAGACATCGATGCCGTTTTTCAACGCCTCATCGCCCAGGTACTTGCCCCACCGCCACGTCAGAATGAAGAATTCAATGGGATTTTTGAGCGGGTTCACGCCAATCTCGCCATAGCCGCGGAAAACCACGGGCCGGATGTAAGCATGCTGCGCCTGATTGATTCGGATGAGTTCCACCATGACCTGCTGGATTTGATCCAGAGAATAATCCAGCTCCATTCGATAAATCTTGCAGGAGTTGACCAGTCGCTCGGCATGCTCTTTCAGGCGGAAAATCGCCGGTCCTTGCGGTGTCTGGTAGCAACGAATACCTTCAAACAGGCAGGTGCCGTAGCTGATCACATGGGAAGCCACATGGACTGTTGCTTCCTTCCAGGGAATGAATTCTCCGTTGTGCCAGACCTTCTCATAGTAATCAATGGGCATATACGATTCTCCCCGCGGTATGCCTGCGGCAATAAAGCTTAATAGACTGCGCCTTCGGTTTCAGAGGACGACAGTTATTCCAATAATTATAACATGCCATCTCTGGGTTAAAGCGCTTTGCGCGATTCCTGTAGTGTCCCAGTTCGCCGTGTCGCACGGGCGTCCCGCCCGTGAAGCGTTGAACCGCCATGGCCAGGATGGCCGTGCCACGTGATGCAAGCCGGATTTAGGACACTACCCAATTCCTCGTCGCCTTGTGGGGAGAGGGTAAAAAAATAGGAATCCTCTCCCACGCCCCTCTGGGGAGAGGGTTGGGGGTGAGGGGCTGTCGAAAGATGGTGGCGCTAATATGTGACCGCGCTTTGTCCTGTGGAATAACTTTGTGGAAACACGGTGATTACGGCCGCTGTGGGAGTTGCCGGACGTAGACCACATAATCGGTGGGCGCGGGCTTGCCTCCGGCCTCACGAATGGCTGCCGCCAACTGGCCTCGGTGGTAGGCCGAATGCATTACCAGATGTTCCAGCACATCAACAAGCGGGGTTCTGAATTCAGTCCCCTGGGTGTTGCGATAAATGACCTCCTGGCTTAATTGCTCCGAAGTAAGGTCCTGGAGGAATTTCTTCCAGCGCTGACTCAGTTCATCAAGGGCCGCCCGGCATTCGTCGAGGCTCAGTGCGGGCCATGGCTGGAAGGCGAAAGGATCTTTATGCTCCAGCCGGGCGAGCCAGATGCGCTGCGCGCCGATGATATGCCCCAGGAATTTAAGCGGACGCTCGGCTCCCGAAGCCACAGAGCCTAACGAGGCTAGCGCTTCGCGATTGCCCCAGGCATCGTATTCGAAGAGTCTTTGAAAGTAGCGAAGAAGTTCCATATTCTCCCCGCGTTTGTGTCCCCGCAAAAACCCGAGCGCTATCAAGAGCCTGGCATCGGTTAGCCTATCATGACGAGGGGTTGACAATCACCACATGAGCGCGGCGATTCTTCTGGTAGCATTCGTCCGTATTCTCGGTGCAAAACGGGCGATCTTTGCCGAAAGAGACGGTCGCAATACGATCGGGCGCTACACCCAGGTTGACCATGAATTGTTTGGCCGCATCGGCACGCCGCTGGCCCAGACCCAGGTTGTATTCCTCGCTTCCGCGCTGGTCGCAATAACCCCCAATCCGGATTTTTACGTCGGGGTGGCCCTTCAAGTAGTCAGCGTCATGGGTGAGGGCCGCCTGGGCGTCCGGGCGAATATCGGCCTTATTGAAATCAAAGAAGGCGTCCTGCATGGCTTCCGCAACGTTCGGTTTGGCTGTGATGTTGGATTCCTGAACTTGGGGTGCAGGCGGCACGGCTGGGGTCACTGTAACGCGCGCGCTGCACTCGCCTGTCCCTCCCGTTCCGGTTAAGCTCAAGGTATAAGTAGTGGATTCTGAAGGGGTTACGGAGGTTGACCCCTCAGCCTGCTGTTGGCCCAGCCCGGGCTTCAATTCCAATTCGGTCGCATTCTGGGAATTCCAGCTTAACGTCACTGACTGGCCCGCCGTTACGGTGGCTGGCTCAGCGGTCAGATTGCAGGTGGGCGGCCCCGGCGCAGCCGGCGCGGCTGAAGGGGCAGGCGCCGGAGTGGCGGCAGCGGGCACGCGCTTGTGGCAGCCGGAGCATAAGACGATGAACCCAAGCAGCAGAAACAGTCCAATCACGCAGAATTTATTTCGCATCGATGATTCCTTTCTCTCTGCCACGAAGATCGTCGCAGCGCCAGGTTTTCCACCCGGATACCGCGCATAAAGCGGCGGGTCAATTCTGAAATGAGACCTTCGATTAAACCGTCAAATTGTTAAATTTGAATAAAATGCCCCTTCTTGTCAACGTAATTATCGCTCTTACGCCTGGGAAGTGGGTGAACAGCCGGGTTGCGGCCATCCCGAATTCATTTTAATCTTGAGAGAATGAATCTGAAGGAAAAACTGCTTGATCCCTCTCAGCCAGTAGTTTTTTTTGAAATGGTTCCTCCGGCAGCGGGTAAGCCTGAGGCGATCGAGGCGTCTCTGGCTGAGGCGGAAAAGGTGCGGCATTGCGTGGATGCCATCAATCTGCCGGAAATTCACGATGAAGATCGCAATCAACCGCGCTCCGTAAAATTTGTAAAGCGGGTCGATCCCGGCTTCCTTGGTGCGCGCATCCGGCGCCAGCTTGAAATGGAGGTGGTGGTCAATCGTTGCGTAGTGCGTGAAGCCGACCCCATTCCGTGGTTTCGCAAAACCGAGGATGAGTATGACATTCACCACGTGGTGCTCGTGGGCGGGGAATCCAGCCGCATCCAGTATCCCGGCCCCAATGTGTCGGAGGCGGCCAGACAGGTTCGAGAGGCAGGCTTTGACACGACATTAGGGGGCATCAGCATTCCGAGCCGTGTTCATGAGGCGGAGCGGGTGCGAAGCAAGGCGGCAGCAGGTCTGAGTTTTTTCACCACCCAGGTGCTTTTTGATTCCAATGACATCGTCTGGCTCATTCAGAGGCTCAAT
This sequence comes from Terriglobia bacterium, assembly GCA_035294685.1. GTDB lineage: Bacteria > Acidobacteriota > Terriglobia > UBA7540 > UBA7540 > RH2-MAG17b. The sequence continues at coordinate 3,298 of DATGKJ010000186.1, forward strand.
GGCGTTGAGGCGCGCGTTTTTCTGAGCTTTGCGCCGGTCAGCCATCCGCGCGATCTGGAATTTCTTCGCTGGCTGGGAGCGGATATTCCCGCCGATCTGGATCGATTCCTGCTTGCAGGCTCTTCCGATGCGCCTGATTCGGCAGGCGCTCCCGGAACTGAGACCACTTGCTTCGATCGATCGCTCGATCTTTGCCAACGCATCCTGATGGACGTTTTTGATAATTTGCCGCCTGATCCGCCCCTGATTGGACTGAACATCGAGCACATCAATAAGCGCAATTTGGCGCCTGCCGTCCGCATGCTTGAAAAGCTCGGTGAGCTTTATCACCATCTGGTTTCCGCCCGCGCCAGCCTTGCCTGATCGGGCATTTTCCCTCCTTCGCTGTCCGCAGCCACCTTGCCTGCGGTTCCTGCCTTGTTCAATAAGGGATCAAGAGGGGCGCGGGTGAGGCCACCGGCGCCGCCGGAAAGGCTGTCGCGATTGCTCTAAGTCACTAGGATGCTAGGCTATTGACTTCATATTAACGGGCTGGTATATTAATCTTACCCTCGCTTGCGGTCCTGATTGCCAAGACCGCGAAATACTTTTCCCTCGCCAAAAAATTCTCTGAGTGCAAGCGCCCGTCATGATTTTGCGCTGCGGCAGCGCGCCGTCGCGTGGCAAATGATGTTCTGGGCTTTGGCCGGGCTTACAGCTTAGCCGCTTCTTGCATCGGAGATTGATCCATTGCGGTCATACCGTTCATGAGCGAAAAGAAGTTCGAGCTTCAGAATTCACTGAATATTTTGCTGTTGGAAAACGACCCGGCTGATGCGGAGCTATGCCTGCATGAGCTTCGCAGGGCGGGCCTCAATCTTCATTCCGAGATTGTCCAGACGCGAGAGGAGTTTTGCGCCAAAATCGAGAGCGAAAACTACGACGTTATTCTGGCTGATTATAACCTTCCGGGTTGGAACGGGGCAGAAGCCTTTGAGCGCCTGCAAGCCCGAAATCGGGACATCCCTTTTATCCTGGTGACCGGCGCTATCGGCGACGAAATAGCCGTGGAATGCATCAAGCGGGGTATTTCGGATTATGTCCTGAAAGATCGTTTAGCGCGTCTTCCCATGGCGATTCGGCGGGCCTTGCAGGAAAGAGCGTTGCGCGAGGAACGGGCGCGGGCCGAAAGGATGCTGTTGGAAAGAGAGCGGCGTTTCCACGCGCTGATGGAGCACAGCGCGGATGGAATCGCTCTGCTGAGCGCCAAGGGCAGAATCCTTTTCACGAGCCATTCCGAAAATCGCATTCTCGGATACACCGCGAAAGAGCGGCTGGGGGAAAATGCTCTGAAGTTAATCCACCCGGATGATCGGCGTCGCGCCAGCACAATCTTTCAAGAAGTCATCGGGAAGGATCGAAACACCGCCACGGCTCATTTACGCTATCTCGCGCGGGATGGTTCCTGGCGGTGGCTGGAATGCATTGTCACCAACCTTCTGAATGAGCCGACCGTCCAGGGGGTGGTGATCAACTATCGCGATATCTCGGAGCGAAAGCGCGCCGCAGAAGAGATTCGCCAGCTGAACGAAGAACTGGAGCGTCGCGCCATCGAGCGCATGAAGGATGAATTTGTTTCCGTGGTCAGCCATGAGTTGCGAACTCCGCTTACGGCGATTCGTGGCGTGCTGGGCCTGCTCGCAAGCGGCAAGCTATGCCAGCCACCGGGTAACTGCCAAAGAATGGTCGCTGTAGGCGTTGCGAACGCGGACCGCCTGGCACGGCTGGTAAACGATATCCTTGATTTGGAACGCATCCAGTCGGGGATGATCAGTATGCAGAAGAAAATATGCGATTCGGCTGATCTGATGCAGCAGGCGGCTGACCTGATGCGGCTGACGGCTGAATCACAGGGAGTCACTCTCTCGGTCACGCCGCTTTCCGTCTCGCTTTGGGCAGACCCCGATCGCATCATGCAGGTGCTGATCAACCTGCTGAGCAACGCCATCAAATTTTCTCCGCCCGGTTCCGCAGTCTGTCTCAGCGCCGAACGGGTTGGAGGCGAGATTCGCTTTGAGGTTAAGGACCACGGGCGCGGCATTCCTGCGGGCAGCCTCACGCGCATCTTCGAGCGATTCCAGCAGGTGGATGCTTCAGATTCCCGCGAAAAGGGCGGAACGGGTCTGGGCCTGGCGATCTGCCGCAGCATCGTGACGCAACATGGAGGCCGCATTTGGGCCGAAAGCGTTCTGGGCCAGGGAAGTATGTTCCGCTTTGTGCTTCCCGAACAGGGCGACGGGGTTCAAGCGGCGGAGAAGAAGGAGGCCGAGAGTGCCGCGCAAAATTCTGATCATTGATGATGAAGAAGCCATCCGGGAAGTAACTCAAGTGACGCTGGAAACCTTTGCCGGTTGGATCATAACAACAGCAAGCTCAGGACGGGAAGGTATTGCGAGGGCGGCTCAGGACCTGCCCGATGCCATTTTGCTCGATGTCATGATGCCGGATATGGATGGTCCCAGCACTTTCAAGGAACTTTGTCGGAATCCGGCCACCCGGCGCATTCCAGTGCTGTTTCTCACCGCCAAGGTGCAGGCGGCGGATGTTGAGGCATTTCGAAACCTCGGCGCGAAGGCGGTCATCGCGAAGCCTTTCGATCCGATGAGTCTGGCTCACGACGTTTCGAAGGCCCTGGGATGGGAGTTCGAAGAAATCCAGCAGGTGAGCGGGAGGAAATAGGGGCTTGTTGCGCATTCTGATGGGGGGATTCTCGAACGACCTTGGAGACTGGTTGAAGCGCCGCCTGGATGATGTGTGCGTGGAACTGCTCTCGGACGGGAATGAACTGCGCGGAGCGCTGGCGCGCGACGAGGTCTCCTTGCTTCTGCTGGATCATCAATGGCTGGGTGCCAAGGCGTTGAGCTTGCTTAAGGAAATTCGATCCCATCCTTGGAGAAGGGAATTGCCGGTTTTGTATTACCTCAGTCAGGGAACGGATGGGAGCCTCACCCGAAAGCTGGTGAGAGAGCTTGGGGTTCGAGAAGTTCTGCTGCCGCCTCTGGACATTCATGAGTTGGCTAAAAAGACGTCTGAGGCGTTGGGCTTGCCGTTGACGCCGGCAAAGGAAGACGCTGATCAGAAGATTCAATCCGCCATTGCGGATGTCCGAAATCGTTTTATGGGTTCAATACTCGAGCGCGTGGATGTGCTGGAACGCGCAGGCGTCGGATTCCTTGAAGGGAATTGGAGTCCAGACTTGAGAGAGAAAGCGGAACGCGAAGCCCATAAGCTGGCGGGTTTGCTTGGGACATTGGGATTTCCCGCCGGTTCGCGCTTTGCAGCGGAAATCGAGAAATTGTTGCGTGGCGGGGCTCATCTGAGCGAGACACAGGCTCTTCGTTTTTCTGAATTGGTGGTGGCGCTCCGCCTGGATATTGAGAAAACTCCCGTCGCTGCGCCTGCTGAGGCTCCAATTTCTGAAAAGCGATCTTCATTGCTGATCGTGGACCGGGATGCGGACCTTGCGGAGCGGCTTGAGGCAGAGGCGGGCAGCCGGGGCTTCGGGGTGCGAACGGTCGCGGACCTGGTGGCGGCCCGCGAGGCGGTCTCCAAAACGCCACCCGATGTCGTGCTGCTGGATCTTGTTTTTTCCGGCCAGGAGGAAGAAGGCTGGGCGCTGTTGGAGGAACTGTCGCGCCGCACTCCTGCGATTCCCACGATGGTATTGACCTCGCGAGGAGAGTTTACGGATCGGGTGGAAGTGGCAAGACGCGGTGGACGCGGATTTATTTCTAAATTTTCCTCGCCTTCACAGATTATTGAGGCGGTTACGAAGCTGGTGGATCGGCTGCGCGCGGCGGATGCGCGAATTATGGCGGTGGATGACGATCCCCAGGTGCTGGCACTGCTGCGAGCGCTTCTCGAGCCGCGCCGCGTTTCGATTCTTACTCTGAATGACCCTTTGCAGTTTTGGG
>DATGKJ010000187.1:0-4191 GCA_035294685.1 Terriglobia bacterium
ATTGAGGATTACAAATTATAGTGACGACTTCTTCTGTAGCGCCGGTGTCCCCACCGGCGTCTTTCGGCGCTGAGAGCCTGCCCTGAACGAAGTGAAGGGACAGCGCCGCTACAGCAAATAGTGTCACTATAATTTGTAATCCTCTGTAATATAGCCCAGGGCGCTTTGACTAATCAGCACTGAGAAGTCTCATCCTGTGCCAAGTATTCGTGAATCGTCCTGGCTTGAGTTGCCGTTACAACCTGTCCCAGTTCTTCAGTCGAAAGCCTTCGGATAGCTTCCAGGCTTCCGAAATGAGACAACAGCTTCCGCGCTGTCCTTTCGCCTACGCCTGGAATCTTTACCAATTCGGTGGCAATTTCTCGCCCTGAGCGCCGAGCGCGATGGAACGAGACCGCAAATCGGTGCGCCTCATCCCGAATTTGCTGAATTAAATGGAGCGCCGGTGAATGCCGGTCCAGGATAACAGGCTCATCCTCTTTGCCTAGCGCGTAGAGAATCTCTTCCTTCTTGGCGATGCTGGCCAGGGGTTGATTAATCACCTGCAACGCATCCAGCGCCTCGGCGGCCGCATGAAGCTGGCCGATTCCGCCGTCAATCAGGATCAGGTCGGGAAATTTCTTCTTCTCTTCGATCAGCCGGCGATAGCGCCTGCCGACCACTTCCCGCATGCCGGCGAAGTCATCATTCTGAGGCACGCTTTTCACGATGAACTTGCGGTAGTCGGATTTTTTCATGCTTCCGTCTTCCCACACCACCATCGACGCCACAATATCGCTCCCCTGGATGTGGGAAACGTCAAACGCCTCGATGCGTCGCGGTGGTTTCGGAAGGTCGAGCGCCTCCGCCAGGCTTTCAAGCATTTCGTGGACCGCAGGCTTCAGAACCCGGAACCGGCGGTCGAAAGAATGGCGCGCATTCTTGGCCACCAGCTCCATCATGGACCGCTTGGATCCTGCCTGAGGAGCGAAGATGCGCACGGGCGCGCCGCACTTTTCGGAGAGCATCTCTTCCAGCGTCGAGCGATCCTCAAAATCCACCGGGATGTGAATTTCGCGTGGCAGGTGCTGCTGATCGAGATAAAGCTGTTTCAGAAGCGAGGAAAAAAATTCCGGCGCGTTGAAGTCTGCGAGGTCTTCCCAGAAGAACTCGCGCCGGTCCACCACGCGGCCGCCGCGCAGGTGAAACAGATTCACAGCCACGAGCGGGCCTTCCTGATGAAATCCGAAGATATCTGCATCCTGGCCGCTCAGGGCGGCCATCTTCTGGCGTTCGCGAACCTCTTCGACCACGCGAATCTGGTCGCGCAAACGCGCGGCCTCTTCAAAGCGCTGTTCTTCGGAAGCCTGGGCCATGCGCTGGTGCAGACTGCGCACCAGGTCGCTTACGCGGCCTTCCAGCAGCAAGCGCACCTGCGCGACGCGATCGGAATATTGTTCCGGCGTCGTCAGCCCCTGAACGCACGGGCCGAGGCAGCGCTTGATATAGTATTGAAGGCAGGGGCGGGGATGAAAACGGGTGAGGTCCACGTAGCAGGAGGGTATCTGAAAGCAGCGGTGGATCAGGTCCACCACGCGATAGGCCAGGTTGGCGGGCAGGTACGGGCCGAAATAGAGCGAGCCATCCGCCTTCATCCGCCGCGTCACATAGACGCGCGGGAAGCGCTCGCCGACCGTGAACTTGATATACGGATAGGTTTTGTCATCGCGCAGCAGCACGTTATACCGGGGCTTAAACTGCTTGATGAGGTTGTTTTCCAGCGCCATGGCCTCTTTCTCGTTATCGACGAGAATCCATTCCAGGTCATGAGCCGCTTCGAGCATTCGCTCGCCTTTTTCATCCAGCAGGCGCGACCCCTGAAAATAGGAACGGACGCGGTGACGCAATGACTTGGCTTTGCCCACATAAATGGGGCGTCCGTTCTCATCCTTGAAGAGATACACTCCGGGCTGGAGGGGAAGCGATTCTGCCTTCTCAAAAAGCGTTGAGTTCACGGAGTCGAGAGCCTCGCTGGATTTATTATGCGTTAGGCAGGCGCCGTTTTTCCAGAAATCAGCCCGCACCGCGCTTGGGACTTCAAGTGGGTTGCTGAAAAATAGTTATGGACACCATCATTCCGCGCTCCTCGCTTGTCATTCTTAGCGATAGCGAAGAATCCCTGTATTTCACATCTTCAGAAACCCCGCGCGAGTGACAAATTTGAAGGAAGATCAGGGTCTATTGAGGATTACAAATTATAGTGACGACTTCTTCTGTAGCGCCGGTGTCCCCACCGGCGTCTTTCGGCGCTGAGAGCCTGCCCTGAACGAAGTGAAGGGACAACGCCGCTACAGCAAATAGTGTCACTATAATTTGTAATCCCCTGTAAGTGGATGAAAGCCCGTCCCCAATATGAGATCACCCTCTGCGGCCGCAAGGTGCGCCTGGGCGCTCGCACCCTATTGATGGGCGTTCTCAACGTCACTCCAGACTCATTTTCCGATGGCGGCCTCTACTTTGATCGCGGTCGCGCCGTCGAACATGCCCTGGAGATGGCGCGCCAGGGCGCGGACTGGATCGATGTGGGCGGAGAATCCACGCGACCAGGCGCGAAGCCTGTAAGCGAGGAGGAAGAACTCCGGCGCGTCCTGCCCGTTATTGCGCAGCTTCACAAGCGGCTGCCCAAGTTGCCGATTTCCATCGATACCACGAAGGCGGTGGTGGCCGAGCAGTCGATTCGCGCCGGCGCGAGCCTGATTAACGATGTGAGCGGCCTGCGATTTGATGAGAGGATCGCGGAAGTAGCCCGGCGCTACCGCACGCCATTGGTGTTAATGCATCTCCGCGGCCATCCGGCCACCATGCAGCAGAAACCCTTCGCGCGGTCGATCCTGCGGTCATTGACCATCGGCTTAACGTGGTCGATTCGCCGCGCGTTGAGCCTTGGCGCCCGGCGCTCGCAGTTGATCATCGATCCGGGATTGGGCTTCGGCAAGACCCGGCGACAGAATTATGAGATTCTGGCCCATCTCACTCACTTGCAACGTTTTCGGCTGCCGATTCTGGTGGGCGCTTCGCGCAAATCCTTTGTGCAGGCCATCGTGGCCGGAGAAGGTTTAAAGGCAACCCGAACTGCCGGTGGAAGTTACTGGAAGCTGACTGCGAAATCTCACCGCGGTTTGCGCGCTACAAATCAGCCGCAAGCGCCGGATCGCCAGAATACAGATTTCCTCGCTCAACTTCAGTATGGCGATGCCGCCGCAGTTGCCGCAGCGATCCTAGGTGGCGCCCATATTGTCCGTGTTCATGACGTAGCGGCCATCCGGCCCGCGGCGCGGATTGCCGACGCCATCCTCGCCGCATTAGCTAACGATATTGACGATTGACCGCCTCGGTTATACCTTCCCTGCCGATAATCTCGCGGGACTTGATATCCCCCTGCGCTGGCGTTAGCGTAGGCTCCATCGAGGGTGTGAGCTTCCCGGCTGAATGGGACGCTCTGTCTGTTATCAGCCAACTTTCCAAAGAGACGATTTCTGTCGTTCCCGAGTTTTGGGCAATTCGCTGCCGAAGAGCGCAAGGAGCGTCGGCTAACCCCAACTTATCAGAAAGGAGGAGACCATGAAGTTCAAGGAAATACTTTTCAGGCATAAGCTTGTCGGAATGGATATGCCTGCCCTTTCTACGAACCTTTTCTCAGCGCGGGAGGCAACAGCCGGTTTTCGGTCAATGTTTTCCCGCCGTCGTTTTATCGAAACGGCCGCTGGCGCCGACGGTCTGATCGCCGGCTCAGGAATCGGCTTGTCCCGGCTTGCGAGAGCCGCGGGGTCGCCGGGTCTCCCGCAAACAATGGATGCTGACGACGGGCCGCAGCACATCCCCGGCGGCTTTGCGAATCCGGCCCTTCCTGCAGGTTGTCCTTCAGAAATTCTTCACTTTTTCGGTCCCGGGCCGATGAACGAAAACTCCACCGTGTGGGATTTCAACGGCTTCATCGGCGTGGCTTCAGGAACGGTGAGCGGCACGGGGAATCTGGCAGGCCAGGCCCAATCCTTCACCGGAGTGGACGTGGATATGCGTTTTATGAAGGGCTCTTACGTGGGGCTCGATGGGAACCTCCACAAGGGCGCCTTCGCTTTTATCTGACTGGACCTCTTTGACCCGTCGGGTCATCCTGTACACAGCTATGACGGAGGGTATCCTAACGGAGTG
>DATGKJ010000188.1:0-7827 GCA_035294685.1 Terriglobia bacterium
CACGGTGGCGAAGTTGGTGGGGCAGGGGTAATTTTCCCATCCCATGGTGATATCGAGCTTTTCGCAGACGGGCAGATATTTTTCATTAACGACATCCGCAAGCGCCTTCGCCTGATCGTCCATCGAGGCTCCATCCATCCCTCCGCTGAAAGTGCCCACGAATTTGCACCCCAGCCGATGGCCAAACTCCAGGCAATGAATAAACTCTTCGTTGGCCTTCTGCCGCTCGCCCGGGTCACGCGCAATGTGGTTCGGGTCCATGCACTCGATGCTGACAATCTGGATGCTGTGGTGGCGCGCCGTGGAAAGGATCTGGTCGATCTGGGAATCCGAGAGCCTTGGGTTAAAGGAGCGATCCACTTTGATCACCACGCCTTGATAGTGCGCGGAGGCAGCGAATGCGAGCTTTTGAGGCGAATAGTTGGTGATGAGGGCCAACTGTGGAAACTTCTTTTCATGAGCGTCCGGCATGGCGCCAGGCTCCTGCGCAGAGACCGCTTCGCCTGCCAATCCCATCGACGCTCCTAAAGCTGAAGCGCTCCCGACCTTCAGGAAATCTCGACGCCCGAACTTGTGTTCAACCATGATGAGTTCCTCCTCAATTGAAGTAGCCGTCTTGCTCTCGGATAACCGCAGGGTGAGTACCGAATGGCAGTTGCGCCACGGCCTGCACCTCCCTCCAGCCAGGATTATGAAAAACGTGAGTGGTTAAAATGGCAGACTCGCGGCGTACAGTCAATAGGAGGAATAGGCTTCGCGTGTTTTACAGTGGCGTGGATGAGAATAATGGGGGGCGGTGAAACGAAGAAGAGACTAGCATCCTGTAAGAGATGCTGGGATACTTCTGCTGCTGGAGCAAGGAGGCAGGCACAGTTTCCATTCAGCAAGGCTCTGAAGTGAGACCAAGCGATTAGCCCCTCAAACAAAAACCCCGCAGCACCGACGGCTGCGGGGTAGTGGATTGGGTTTGGGTATTCAGGCGGCTGGTCTCAGTGTCGTCTCATGCTTGCTGCTGGGGTTGCAGCCGCCCGGAGTCTTATTGGCCCTTCTTGAGCCCTTCCGTCGCCCCCTTTTTCTTGGCGTGCAGTGTGTGCTTCTTGGACTTTGACTTTTGATTCATGGTCGCGGTCTTCTGTGATTTCTTAGCGCCGGGCCTCCCCGCAGCAAAAACTGGAGCGCCTAAGGTAAGCGCGAGGGCTAGAGTGGCAAATAACGCCGTAAGTTTCTTCATTGCGGAATGAACCTCCTTCTGGTTAACTTCCGCTCATCTTGAAGGCAAGTTCTGTGCCAAATCTCGTTCGCCAGGCTTTGAGGGAAATAAGTCTAAGTTCTACAAGGACTTATCTCGGCAACTTGTGCTGCAAAGGGCCCCGTCAGACGGTTATAACTCTAGGGAATGCCGAAATCGTGCAAAGCGTACCCTAAATCGAATGTCAGACGGCCTGTTGGGAAAAACTCCGCGCAGCCAGCTAAATTTTACAGCAACCCCCTGCATTGAAGCTTATCACTATATGAAATCTGAATAATGGCCGCTATTTTATGATTAAGTTATTGATGGTTAATACCTTATATGTCGAAATTTCCGGTTCTCTTAGGGCCAGATTCAGATGTGTTCGGCAACCAAATTGCGAAGCCCACTGAAGGAAGATTGATCGGAGAAAGAGAGTACGGATATCCGATTACTTTCGTCTGAAATTGTAGATTTGACAGTCAAAGCGGAGTTCAATTGATTTGGGCCCTGCATGGAGAAGGAGGGAGCAGGCTTGAGCCTTTACAATCAGCAATTTGGGTTCTGAGAAAGGAGCACGTGTGAATGAGGAAGCTGATTCTTGGCACTCTTACTTTCCTTCTAATCTCGGCTGTTGGATGGGCAACGCCCTGTACCGGCAGCCTTAACTCATTTCTGAGCCCGGGCGCTAAAATGTGCACGGACGCTAACGGAAATGCCTTCAGTAGCTTTACTTCATCTCTTTCAACATCAGATTCGGCGAAACTGAGCCTTTCTCCACTCAGTTCGGGATCGGGATTTACTCTCTCGATTCCCCTCAGCCTTTTCGCCGGAACAACCACCAAAGACGCTTTTGGCTTCACGGTAACGGCCCCTGCCGGGGTTTCGTTGACGGACTTTGAAGCCACATTCACTCCCTCAGCGGGCGCAACGGGCACAGCCAGTGTGCTGCTGGGGCTGAGCAACAAATCCAACCTCACCGCCGACCTGGGAGCAGGCAAAGCCAGCACAACGTTCAGTGGCGTCAGCTCCCTTGACCTCATCGCCGATATTACAGCTTCTGCAAACGCTTCAGGAACAGCGATTCTCACGCTGATGCCCTCTACATCAAGCACAATGCCCAGCGCGGTTCCTGAGCCAGCGACTCTCAGCCTGTTTGGCATAGGCCTTCTGGCAGCCGGGTTGTTGCTGAAGCAGAAGAAGCGGGCTGAATCTTCCCGCTAATCGGCGTGAGGGTCTGCAACTGCTCAGATAAAAGGCCGTGAGCGGTTAAGAAAGGCAAAGCTTGATATCGCGTGAGAACCTCCCTCCTCTTGCGTGAAAGAGAGCTTTGCCTTTCCTGACTTGTGATGACAGCGTTCAGCCCGCCACCCCCCTGGAAAACCTCCGGTGATTTAGCGCCACCAAGGCTCGTTAATTGGACGGGATGCTTTTAATCTGGTGTATCTGCTGATAAAGCTCACGAGTTTCCGCGCAGCTTTGAGATGTCCTTCCACTGTGGGGTGAATCCCGTCCGTATAGTCCGCCTTGCCAAGCCAACCTGTGGTATCCACATAGATGATCTTTCGGTCGCGCAGTGATTGAACTGCGGCCCGAATATCCTCTCCATGAAAGCCGCCGAAAGGCTCCATGCAGAAAATCGTCGCATCAGGGTACGCCTTGCGAATTTCAGCGATGTAAGCCCGATAAGCAGGTCGGAATTGGGATGAGGGATAGATGCTGTCGTTCGATCCCTGGTTTACAACAACAATTTGAGAAACAAACGAGGGATCAGCCCGCGAGCCCTGGAAGTTCCAGCCAAAGGATTGTGGAGCCGGGGGAACTTCCCCATTGCCTGGCCGAATCACGCCTTGCCGCCCAAATCCAATCTGATTATGGAGCGCGCCGAAGGACATGGCCGTGAGGAAAGCATAGTCTTTGGTTCCGTCTGATCCGTCCGGCCCGATTGCCATCGAGAGCGCTCGAACGCCCTGGGTAATCGAGTCGCCGTAGAATTCCATCCTGAGATTTTTCGCAGGCGGCAAGGGGGAGGTTCTGGCGCCTGCATCCAAAACGAGTCCCTTAAAGATAACGGCTGAGGCCAGGGGAGGAACCCACCGGTTGGCCCTTTCGTCCACATCTTTGACAGCAATTTGCAGCGTGTGCCGATCGCCTTTCAGTTCAGTCGGAGTGAAATTCTTCATGTCAGAATCCAGCTTCAAGAGCATAGGCTGTGAGCCATCAACTGAAACGTAAATCTGCGACGGATTGGTAATGCCCTGCGTGCCAAAAAGTCCGCGAACCGTGTGGCCGGTAAAGGCGCAAAGGATTCTCGACCCCGAATTCACCGTGATGGCCTGCTCTGCCAGGCGGGACTTGTCCCAATGCCCGACGTAACGAATGTTGGGATTGTCGGGCTCAATCACAGTTCCGTTGGGATAAGACTGCAAAGGGCCGGACGGGGAGGAAGGATTGTCCGAGCCGTCCGCGGTTGCAGGTGTATTGCTATTTCGGGAACACGCAGACCAGCCCAGTCCCAGGATGACGAGCACCCACAGAATTCCGGTAAGCCTCTTCCACGTATTGCGCATAGTGAGTTTCCTTCCGATTGAAATTCGTTTGCGGCCCGGCGACCGGTAATCATAACGGATTTTTATCCGCTCAGACATATAATGTTTTAAGCTCAGCTTTGCCAAAGGGGCTCTTTCCTGTCACAGACGGCATATCAGGGCAAGCGCTGAGCAATGAGTCAGCGTTCAGTTGGGGCTCACGACAAGAACAGGCAATCCAATGATTCTTGTGATCGATAACTACGATTCCTTCACCTACAACCTGGTGCAATATCTGGGGGAGTTAGGCGCTGAGGTTTACGTGCGCCGGAATGACCAAACTACCCTTGAAGAAATCCAGCGGCTGAGGCCCGAACGCATTGTGATTTCGCCTGGGCCCAAGACTCCGAACGAGGCAGGCATCTGCCTGGACTTGATTCGTGACTTTGCGGGCAGCAAGCCCATTCTTGGCGTCTGCCTGGGCCATCAGGCCATCGGCCAGGCGTTTGGCGGCAAGGTGGTGCGCGCGCCGCAGGTGATGCATGGCAAGACCAGCTTGATTCACCACGATGCGAAAGGGGTTTTTGCCGGCTTGCCCAATCCCTTTCCTGCGACTCGCTATCACTCGCTTATCGTAGAGCGCGAGAGTCTTCCATCCTGCCTCGAAATTTCAGCCACCAGCCCTGAGGGACTGATCATGGGCGTAAGACATAAGGAAATGAAAGTGGAAGGCGTGCAATTTCATCCGGAGTCGGTCCTGACAGAGGCAGGCAAGCAGCTTCTGGCCAATTTCCTGAGGCTTTAGCAGTTTTCCCTGACTCTCTCTTGGCGCCAAAGCCGTTACGTCGCGCGGCTTTGCAATTGTTTGTAGACCTGCTCGAATGTTCGCAAAGCGGCGTCATCATAAAGCACAAAATAAATATCTTCGAGGCTGGTGCGGGATTTCAGGTGAGCTTCCACCTCTTCGATCATGATTCTTGCGCATTCCTCCATTGGGAACCCTGCCACGCCGGTGCCGATGGCGGGGAAGGCAATGCTCTTGAAAGCTTTCTCTTCCGCTCGTTCCAATGTGTTGCGGACTGATTGGCGCAGCGAGTCAGCCGTTGTCCTGCCCCCTAGTCTCATGCTGGCTGCGTGGACAACGTAAAGCGCCTTCAGATTCCCCCCGGTGGTCACTGCCGCCCCGCCCAGATCGATGGGTCCAATTCGGTCGCATTCCTCCTGAATGCGCGGCCCTCCTTTGCGCCGGATGGCGCCCGCAACTCCCGCGCCAAAAACCAAATCCGTGTTGGCGGCATTCACAATGGCGTCGACCGCCATTTCCGTGATGTCGCCTTTATAAAAATGAATTCTGGTAGGCATGGTGAATCCAGACAAATTCCACCTTATCGCTGCAAAGCTCGTAATCTCCTGTTGATCCAATCCGCGTCGAAGCTCTCGGGGTCAAACTCTTTACCCATCCACTCGACAATCTCTTCGTATTCCGTGTGCCGAGGATTGCGCATAATTTCCAGCTTCTCGTAATATCCTCCGATGCCGCCCGAGTCTTCAGGCGGGCAGGCCCGGGCGCCCCCGATCAGCACGGGATAGCGTGTCTGGCCGTCAGGAGGCATGATCTTTTCAATCAGAATCTCGTGCTCCCAATTGTCCCCGAAGTCGTATCGATAAAGGAATTTGGCTTTTGGACTTCGGAAGAGTTTGCCCAGAGTTGCCTGATGCTCGTCTTTATCTTCGTTTTCGAATACGTCGTCTTCCATCTGTTCGGGGTCGCTGTAATATTCATGTCGGACTTCAAACTGATGGAGATGATAATCGTCCCATCCCATCACAATCTGCACAATCTGATGCAGCTTCGCCATCGTTGTGTCATCTGTAACCAGAACCCTTCTCCAGATGGGTGGTCGACTGTATCGTAGCGAAATCTTCAACTGATAGACTCGCCTCTCCTGCGGGTTCTTTCTTAACCGGGTATTTTCGGCTGCCTTTCGCATCGCCCTCTCCTCATGTTCTGCTTTGGAACTACTGAGACCTGCAAATTACAGCGACAGCATTCTCTGTAGCGGCGCTGTCCGCAGCGACGAAAAATCGCCGGTGAGGGACACCGACGCTACAGCCGAGGCGTCACTGTAATTTGCAGCGATCAATAAGCTCGAAATCAGTAGCGTGGAACGCTGGGGTCAATTTCCTGCGACCACTGATCAATTCCGCCGCTCAGGCTTCGCGCCTGGATTCCCTGCTGTCGCAGCCAAAAGGCCACATCCAGGCTGCGCATCCCGGAGTGGCAGATCACAACCACCGGCCGATCGGAAGGAATCTTATCGAGATTCTGGGGAATCGATCCCATGGGAATCAGAACGGACCCGGCAATGCTGGCCGATTCATACTCCCAGGGTTCGCGGCAATCCAGCAGAAAGATGTTCTCTCCGGCCTGGAGGCTTTCGGAGAGGGCCTGAGGTTCAATCTGAATCTCGTCCATTTCTATGCTCCTGCGTTCCTGTTCCATTATCTGTTGGAGGAAACCAACGAATCACACATCGCTTGCCGCTGTCTCTTGAGCCATCGGGCAAGCTGGCAAAAATACGCCAGCTTCTGCGCGCGTGTCAGGCTGCCGTTGCGTCCGCTCGTCGAGGGTAACACAAAAACTCGCGCGTCAGCCAGCTTCTGCAATTGCAAGCCTAACTGGGCCTTGTGGCCGCTGAATTTTTCATAAGCGGTCTTGCCATTAAAAGCGATGACCCTGGGTGATGCCTTCTGCAATTTCAGCATCAGAAGCCGCGCGCCACGCCGATAATCAGTCATCCGCAAGGAACTTGCAGAACGCGACCATCGCTTCACAACGTCCGTCAGCCCCAGTCCGAATTCCAGCACCCGATAATCTTCTTCAGGTTGAAGGCATTGGGGCGTGAGTCCTGATTGCCAGAGAAAGTTCCAGAATTGATTCCCTCGACCGGCGTAGTAGCGCCCGATCCGGGCGGATCGATCGCCCGGATTAAAGCCGACAAACACCACGTTCAGCCCAGGTTGCAGGTAGTCCGGAAGTATTTGATGTTTGATGCGACTCATGCGCCCAACGTGCAATAAATCTCCCTAGACAAGGTTCTGAAGATTACAAATCATCGTCATAGCATTTTCTGTAGCGTCGATGTTCCTTCACTCCGCTCAGGACAGGCTCTCACCGACGATTTTCGGCGCTGGGGAGAGCGCCGCTACAGTTTTCGTTGTCACTATCATTTGTAATCTTCAGTTGCTATTGGGCTAACTTGGACGCCCTCATACCGCAGCGCTCTTCTTCTGTTCCACGGCGCGACATTCGGCCAGGAATTGTTGCAACAACTTTTTCTGCTCAGGATGCTGATGAACCAATTCCTCGGGGTGCCATTGAACGGCCAACAGATATAAATCGCTGTCGGCTGCTTCAACGGCCTCGACCAGGCCGTCTTCGGCGCGGGCGGTCACCTTCAGGCCGCGCCCGACGCGCCGGATCGCCTGGTGATGCAGGCTGTTAACCTGAAGGCTTCCCTGAAAAATCTCGGCCAGGCGCGATTCGGGATCGGTGAGTGTGACGCTGTGCGTCAGATCGGAACGGTCGCCGGGTTGTCGATGTTTGATTTCGAGAGCCGCCTCATGCTCCGGTGTCCAGTCATTTGCCAGATCCTGATAGAGCGTTCCGCCAAATCTCACATTGATCATCTGCGCCCCGCGGCAAATGCCGAGCACAGGCAGGCGCGCGCGCTGCGCGCGATCCAGCCATGAAAATTCAAACTCATCCCGCTTTCGGTTCACGCGCACGTTCTCGTACCTTCGAGGTTCTTCATAAAACGTCGGGTCTACATCCTCGCCTCCCGTAAAGAGGATGCCGTCAAAATCCTCGGCGCGTAAGCGGCTGGCATCGGTGGCGGTGACCAGCTCCAGTTCCTCCGGCTGCGCGCCCGCTTCAACCAGCGCCTTAAAGTAAGGAGAGTTCTGGCCTTCGTTCTTCTCTTTTTCCGAAACTGAAATCGCGATTTTCATGGCTTCTACCGTCTGGAATGGATTATCTGCTGTCAAGCCGTCTCTGAAGCATTCTATCTT
>DATGKJ010000189.1:0-6491 GCA_035294685.1 Terriglobia bacterium
GATGGCGGCAGCCGGCCTGGCCTCATCCGTAATCGCCTGGGCGCGGATGGCGCGATAAAGAGAGCGTTCAAAGACTGCCCCGGCCGCCAGAGCGATGAGGATTCCGGCGTAAATCCAACGATGCAGATGAAAGCGTCTCAGCCGAGCAACTCCTTAAGCGCCTCTTCAGAAATGGGGCCCTGGCGCAAGACGCGCGGACGCTCCCCCGCCAGGTCCACCACGGTGGAAGCCTCGTCGCTGCCGGTAGACCCTCCATCCAGAATTAAAGGCAAGCGATGACCGATCTGCTCGTCCACCTCCGCGGCCGTCTTGCAAACGTGGTGATCGGAAAGATTGGCGCTGGTTCCAGTCAGCGGCCTCCCTGCGGCTGCGATGAGCGCAACCGCCAGCGGCGCGCGCGGCCAGCGCAATCCGACATTGCCGGTATTGCCGGTGACCTTGAGGGGTATGAGCTTCGAAGCGGGCACCACTAGCGTCAGCGGGCCGGGCCAGTACTTCGCGGCAAGATCAAAGAAGAGGCGCGGAGGATCATTCGTGAGTTCAATGGCTTGGTCAATTGAACTTACCAGCAGCGGCAGAGGCCGGTTAAAAGCGCGCCCCTTGACACGAAAAACCTCAGCAACAGCGGAAAGATTGAATGGATCCGCGCCTAAACCATAAACCGTATCCGTCGGAAAGGCCACCACTTTGCCATCGGTGATCAGCCGGGTGGCACACTCCAGCGCGTATTCCAGCCTTGAGCCTTCGACTTTCAAAATCTCTGCCATGAAGCTTTACCGTTCATCAATTTGCGCGTGGCGCTGACCGTAGCATATGCCGGGATTCGCGTCAAGCAGCATCGCAAAGAGTCTGTCTGAAGCCCTTCCGAGAGGCACTCCCATTAGGAGATAGCCCTTCCGCGTTCTTCCCTCCCGCCGATTCCCCCAGGATTAGAACAAGATTAGGGTTTTTGAATGTATGTTAGGCCAACTGCGGAAAGCGTCACGCTGTCTCATGTCGGAACTGATATCCGCCGATAAGAATCGTATGAGAGCCATGAAGCAGGCTCATGAAATCAAGAATCCGGGCATCGAGATGGAATCCGAAAAGGTCTGCGGCTTTTCATTGATCGAACTGATGATCGGGGTGGTAGTGGCCGGCATTATTGCCGCCATGACGGTGCCGATGGCCCTCACCTCCCTGAAAGACTACCACTTGAATGCGGATGCCGCTAACCTTGCAAACTACGCCAATGTGGCGAGAATGAAAGCGGCCTCGCAGTACGCTCCATACCGGCTGAATATCAACACCACGAACGGCACTTTCACAATGGAAAAGCTGTGCGGCGATACCCCTTCTTCCGTGGATGGCAACTGCTCCGGAGGACTGAATCCTTACAGCCCATTCAGCACGCCCCAAATTGACCTCGGAACGCAATACGCAGCCCAGGGTGATACGTACTCCAGTTGCCGGCCGAACGGCATTAGCGTGTTTCCGGGGGATATCACCGCTGACCCAGCGAACTGCCCGGCGCTTCTCCAGATTTACTTTAACACCCGCGGCGTGCCCGTTAACAGCAACGGCGGTCCACTCACCAACGGCGGCGCCGTCGTCTATATCACGAACCCGGATAACCTCGTGGACGCCGTGACTTTTTCGCTGGGCGGGCGAGTCGCGGTATGGACCTGGAATTCCGGCACATCGCAATGGGTGATGAGGTAACGAAATGAACTCAGCCGGCGAGAATCGCAACCGCGTTATCCGGATCGCAGCGCGGAACCGCAAAAGAAAGAGCTTGGGGCCGACGGTTGGAAAGAAACTAGAGCTTTCTGACATGATCCGCCACTCTTCACTCCTCACTCGTCACTGGCCTGATGATCGCGGCCTGAGCCTGATTGAAACCATGGTCGCGGTGCTGATCGCTCTGTTCGCGGTTTTCAGCCTGGGAGCCATCATCTTCACCGCTTCGGTGACCGGCAAAAACCAGGGCTCCGAAGCGACTCGGGCCACCATTTACGCGCAGGACAAGATGGAAAAGCTACTTTCACTTGGCGCGCAGACCCAGACTCCCCTTAATCCTCCTGACTTTACCAGTTGCACCAAACCCGCCTCCTCACAGCCGTCTCAAT
Organism: Terriglobia bacterium; assembly: GCA_035294685.1. Taxonomy (GTDB): domain Bacteria; phylum Acidobacteriota; class Terriglobia; order UBA7540; family UBA7540; genus RH2-MAG17b. The sequence continues at coordinate 2,109 of DATGKJ010000189.1, forward strand.
GCAACACCACCGGCATTTCGGGAGGCAGTTGGACAACAGGATTACTGGCTGGAGGCTCGATTAGCGCTACAACGCCCAGTTGTTCCTCTGTAACCCCCGGTTATGCCGACTTTCTGGACGCCAATGGAATGCAGCTTACAGGAGGCGGTTGCTCAGGCTTAGCTAACGTTGCCTATATACGCCAGTGGCAAATTACGGACCTTGTTCCTCCCGCGGGCGCGCCGGCCATGAAACAGATCACGGTTGCGGTTTTTGCATTAAGCGCCGAGAACCCGGTAGGCGGCCAGCCCATTATCGTTCTGACCAGTGTGCTGTCTAATCCCAATTAGAAGCGATGCCATGAAGAAACTGCAGGAGTTCAACTTAACCACCGTTGCCAACGCAAGACATAACCCGCTGCTGAAGAACTCATCCGGCCTGTCATTCCGAGGAGCCGCGGGCGACTCCGAGCTTGCGAGGGAGGAATCTTGCAAGCCATTTATTTCGAGAGCGCGATTCTTCGCGCAGTTTATCCTGAGCGAAATACAGGGATTCTTCGCTACGCTCAGAATGACAAAATTCGATTGCGCTTTTCACCAACCGGATAGCGCTGAAATTGTGAAGGGCTTTCTCGAAAATCACCCATGGCGGTCATTCCTGCGAAAGCGGGAATCCACGCGCCAAGTCTCCGCTTCCAAAATGAGAAGGCTGGAATCTATTCCCTCCGCGGCTGGCTTCTCAATGCTGGAGCTGCTGGTCAGCGTTGCCATCATCACGCTGATTATGGGCGCAGTGTTCCAATTTATGGCTCAGGTTCAGAAGAGATACCAGGGCAATCAAACGATCACCGAATCCAATCAAAGCGCGCGCGCCGCTTTGGAGGTGATGACTCAGGAGATTGGCCAGGCGGGGTATAACTCAAATCCCAATTCCAACACCAGCCAGCCCGCTGAAAATACTTACCAACTTCCTTACGTCAATGGCATTCTCTATGATTCTTCGCTCAGCCAGTCAAACGATCACACGCTGGATTTTTATGGAGACATCAACAACGACGGGAACCAGGACTACGTGTCCTATAGCCTCTATGCGCCTCCGGGCGCGCCTTCGGTGACTATCAATGGGGTCCCATATACGCTTTATACGCTCTATCGCTCCTTCACGCAGCTTCCAACCACCACTCCCCCATTGCCAGCCGTCACCAGCCAGCCGGCCTATCCGATGGTGCAAAACGTTCTCTATAACATGGCTAGCGGCAAAGGGCCGTCAGGACAACCCATCTTCAGTTTTTCCGGAACCAGTCAGATTTTAATCGTGCCAAACAACATCACGGTGGTGGGTACGGTGGTCATCAATCTCTGCGTGGCGGTGAACCCTGAGAGCCTGGAAACGGGAACCGTGCAATGGTACACAATGTCCACTCAGATTCGTCCTGTGAATCTGGCGGCGGGAGCGGAAATCAACAATGAGAATGCCAGCGTCTATCTGCCTGCGCCCCTGGTGCCGAATGCCAGCGCGATCACCATTCCGCCCAACTATTATCAGTGAGAAATGGCTATGAGCATACGAAAACAAAAGCAAACGGACTTTCACAGCGCCCGAAAAAGTTTGGAGAGTCTCATTCTGATTGCAGCGAAGGCTCTGGCGGACTTCCTGACGCCTCGCAAGCCAGCCGTCGCCCTTGCTCCCGTCGTCGCCGGCAGGACGCTTGGCTGCTACCGCGCGCGGCGCAATGAACGAGGCGTTGCTTTAATCTTGGTAATGCTGGCCGTACTGGTGCTTTCAGTTCTCGTGGCCGGCATCGTCTTTTCCAGCCGCTCCGAAACCCTGGCCAGCTACAACTACAAACTCAATACTGAGGCGGACTACCTCGCTAAAGCCGGCATCCAGGAAGCGTTGAATTGGTTCCGCAGCCAGAACTACGTCCCGATGACGCAAAGCCAGGCAGCGCTTCGGTATCAGGCAGGCTTGAACAGCGTCACTTGCATCCTGGGCTGTCCGGCGATTGGTTCGGTGCAGTTCGTCACCTTTGGGCCCGGACAGTCGAATTATCCGAACAACGTGGTCAGCAATTCCTTTGCAAGCTCGCTTTCCAACGTCCGGGTAACAGGCGACGCCAACGACTCAGGCACGTTTTCTGTGAACGCTGTCCTACTCGGCTACCAGTATATCAATGCAGCCCAATGCTCTCGATCATGGGATCCCACACCTTGCCCTGCCGAAACCTGGCTCATCACCTCGCAAGGAACATGGACGGGCCGCTCAAGCTCTTCAGCGACAGTAGCCAAGGCGGTAGAGAAAGCCATCGTCCAGACATTATTTTCCGGCACGACGTCTTCCAGCTACACCTTTACGAACGCAATCTACGCCTTGTGCTCGGTCACGATGAATGGCAGCGCGGGAACCTGCACCGACGCATACGACTCTAAGAAAGGTCCCTATGGCGGCGGTTTGAATCCTGCTGGAAACTGCGACTCATCCTCTCCCAATATCATTGATACGGGCGCTTCTGTCGGCTCCAACGGGGGCGTAACTTTCACCGGAAACGTCACTGCGGGGGGGAATGTCATCATTGGGACGGGCGCTCCGGCAGGCTGTCCAACTGGCTATTCAGGTTCGGCTAAAAATGTTCTGGGGAAAGTCGTCACAGGGTCTCAGGTTGTTCCCCCGCCCTTGTCGCCGCCCTTTCCGCCTGCAAACGACTCTCAGTTCGCTTCGAATCCCGGCGCAGCGCCCAGCTATAGTGGAAACGCCACATTGGGGTCAGGAGCAACCATCCCGTGCGTCTCCGGAGTGACCTGCAACGGCACATCATCGAACCCTTATTTGATCAATAACATCAATATTTCGGGACAAAATTCGATCACCTTGGTAGGGGGAACATCCTCATCACCGGCGGTCTACTATATCAACACTCTCTCCGAATCCGGGCAGGCTCAGATTAATGTCACGGGGCCCGGCGGCCAGCCAGGTTACGTCATTTTGAATGTTTTAAGCACGTTTTCGATCACAGGCCAGGGCCTGGTGAGCAACTCCAACAACCTGCCCGCTCAGGTGATCGTGAACGACAATTGCAACGGCTGCAACATCACCTTATCCGGAAACGGCGCCATCTCTGCTGTGGTCGACGCGCCGGGAGCCAACGTCACGCTAAGTGGCGGCGGCAGCAGTGGTTATTCCATGGGAGCGATATTGGCCAATAACGTGACCATGAGCGGCGGCCGTCCTCTGCATTACGACACGGAATTGGGCAACCTCTCCGTGGGTGGAGGCCCCAGCGGCACGCTCAGCCCGCCACTCATCACCACCTATAGCCGGCAAAAGTTTTAGCCGTTAGCAGAGCCGTAATTCCTTCCACCAGACGCCTTAACACGCCAGGTGAAAGGAATCAGCCACACCAAAGCTTGCCAGCTTGGGATACTGCGGGCGACAAATCAACCTGAGCAACTCGACGCAAAATCAACCGTAGAAACAGGAAAAGCCTCGGTGATCATGCCGAGGCTTTCACAGGGTTTCGATTTTCCAAGCGTGGGCGTTGCTTTCAGCGCAAGCTAGAAACTAGCTTTCGCTGGGCTTGGCCTTGGCCGCTGCTGCTTTCATCAAAGCGAGTGCCTTTTGGGTCAATTCATCCGCCTTTTTCAGATCAGCTTGCCTTGCCTCCTCCGTCGGTTCGAGATCCGCCTTCTGTCGATACATCAGATTCAGATAGGAATAGGCGTTTCCATCGTTCGGCTTAAGTTCAATCGCCTTTTCCAAAGATTTAATGCCTTCATCGACCAGCGCTTCGTTCTGCTGCGCCAACTCTTCGCGCGCTTTTTTGGGCAACGGCGGAAGCGTGTCGGGATTTGCCGGATTCTTCGGAACCGTCAAATTGAGCTTCTGCCGCAGCTCCATCTGGCGCTTGGCGCATGGAACCCAGTTCAGCACTCCAATCCAATAGTAGGGGTCCGGATTGTTAGGCTCCAGCTTCATCAATTCCAGTTGATATTGCTTCGCCTTGTCGAAATTCTTCATTTCATAATAAATCTGGGCGATGCTGCCAAGGGCGTTGGTATTCTTCGGGTCAATCTGCAGGACCTCTTCGTACGACTTGATGGCCTGGTTGCCGATCTTGAGGTTGTCTGCGCTCTCGCCACCCGGAACGTACTGCTGGGCGTATGCTGTTGCGAGATAAAGCCTGGCTGTGATCAGGGAAGGGTCCAGAGAAACAGCCTGTTGGAAATGTTCCACCGCCTGCGCAAACTGTGCATTCCGGAAAGCAATCACTCCCTTATTAAGCTGGTCACGCGCCTTGAGCTTGTTGCACCCGGTCGAGAGACCCACAAGCAGGAGCGCTAAACCCACTGGGGCAAACTTATAGAGTTTCATATGGAATCCTCCATCCATTGGCCGAAGAGCGGGGAT
>DATGKJ010000190.1:0-2983 GCA_035294685.1 Terriglobia bacterium
TTACAAATTATAGTGACGACTTCTTCTGTAGCGCCGGTGTCCCCACCGGCGTCTTTCGGCGCTGAGAGCCTGCCCTGAACGAAGTGAAGGGACAGCGCCGCTACAGCAAATAGTGTCACTATAATTTGTAATCCTCAATAAGTAGTCTCGGGAAAGGATCGCAGTGTACCGGATCGTGGGGCGGTTTGCACGCTCAGCGCGAGTTCTGTTGGGCCGGGAGCGAGCGGGCCCGGGAGTAACCGTCTGGCCGGACGATGTCTTCCTGGTTTCCTATCCGAAGTCCGGCAATACCTGGCTTCGATTCCTGGTGAGCAATCTGGCGAATCCTCAAGAGCCCGCAACATTCTCCAACATCGAAGAAAAAGTTCCCTCGATCTATGTCAATCACGACCGCCAACTTCGGCGGCTCTCCCGTCCCCGCATCCTGAAAAGCCACGAATCTTTCGTGTCACGATACCAAAAGGTCATTTACATTGTCCGCGATCCGAGGGATGTCTGCGTTTCTTACTATCACTATCTCGTCAAGTACAGGGTGTTGCCGCAGGGCTATCCCTTAGGGCAATTTGTTCCGCGATTCATCGCCGATGAATTTGAACACTACGGCGCCTGGGGCGATCACGTGCTGAGCTGGCTTGCGATGCGCGGAAGGCAGAGCAATTTTCTGCTGCTCCGCTACGAAGATTTACTGGACGATCCGGAATTCCAACTGGCTCGGGTGGCGCATTTCTTGAAAATCCACGCGACGTACGGAAACCTGGTAAGGGCTGTATATCTCAGTTCAGCCGACCGGATGCGGTATCTGGAGAAGCGGCAGTCGCGCAAGTGGATTTCGACAAAACGAAGCCGACAAGATATGCCTTTTGTTCGATCGGCGACCGCGGGTGAATGGAAATCTGCGTTGAACGAAGCTTCGGCGCTTCAGATCGAAAAAGCCTGGGGACCGGTCATGCACGCTCTGGGTTATAAAGTATGCTCCCTTCGCGGCGCGGGTTTGAATCTGTTACCCTTTCTTGGACGCGCAGCCTATGGACAGGGCGTGAGATCTATTCCTTGTTGACCGAATTCATGAGCGGGCGACCTGCCCGAGGTTATAATCCACCGTATTCATGGCGCGGTGGTTCTCGGGTTTGAACCCGCTATGACTCGGCGGCTTCCCTTCCCCGCAGCGTCACCCCTTCCTGTTGCCGGTCGGCGTTCTGCTACAATGAATGTGGCCTGAAGGCAGCGTTGCCTTCAGAGTTTGCCTCATGTTTTCGCGCCACAACCAGATGATGGGGGTCCTTTACGCCCTCGCCGACGGCGTGCTTGCCGCGGCAAGCTTCGGACTGGCGCATTCGCTGCGGCTGAGCCTTGCGAGCCTTCGGCCCCTCTACCCCGTCGCATACTATTTCTGGATATTTCCCTTCGTCGTGGCTTTGTGGCTTGCGACCGGCTGGGCGACGGGCCTCTACCGCGACGTTGAAGAACAGGACTTGCGCCGGACGCTCGGCGGAACGTTAAAGGTTGCGGTCATCGCCACAGTCATCCTTTTTGCTTTCATCTTTGCCTTCAAAGTGGAATTCATCAGCCGGTTGCTCCTGGTCTTTTATGCCTTAATCGACTTTCTGTTGATGTCGCTCTTTCGCCTGGCGGCCAATCGCTGGGGTGGAAGGATCAGCGCATCTGTAGCAGGTTTCAGCCAATTTCTCCTGGTGGGGAACACTCCTCAGGCATTGGAGATTGCCCGGATTATTGAGGCGAACGAGCACCGTGGCATGCGGCTCGCCGGCTTTGCCGTGCTTGCCTCAACCGGCCATCGGCAGCCTGCGGTCGATCAATCCGGGCTCCGCCATCGCTACTCGGTTTTTACCCTGGATCAGCTTCCGGAATTGCTTCGCCGCCACGTGATTGACGAGGTCATTTTTGCCGTCAACCGCGATGAGCTAGACGCCCTGGAAAACACCTTCCTGCTCTGCGAGCAGGAGGGGGTGAAGACGCGGCTCTCGTTGAATTTCTTCCCGCACATTATCTCCAGGATGTCGTTCGAGCGCCTGCGCGAAATGCCGCTCCTCACTTTTTCGACGACGCCGGAAAACCAGTACTTCATGCTCATCAAGCGAGTGCTGGATTTTTTCATGGCAGCCGTTTTGGTGATAGCGCTTTCGCCGCTGCTCATCACGCTGGCTGCGCTGATCAAGCTGACCTCGAAAGGCCCTGTCTTTTATCGCCAGACGCGCTGCGGTTTGGGAGGCAGAAAGTTCACACTCTACAAGTTCCGCTCCATGCGCTCGGATGCCGACCTGCTGAAGGAAGAGTTGCGGGCTCTCAACGAGATGGATGGGCCGGTGTTCAAAATCAAGAACGATCCGCGATGCACGCCCATCGGCCGCCTGATGCGGCGCATGAGCTGGGATGAGCTGCCACAACTATTCAACATCCTGAAAGGGGATATGTCATTTGTAGGACCACGCCCCCCTCTGCCCGAAGAAGTGGAACGCTACGAACGCTGGCAGCGCCGGCGCCTGCGCATGCAGCCCGGCCTCACCTGCCTCTGGGCGCTCGAAGGTCGCAGCCAGCTTAACTTCAAACGCTGGATGGAACTGGACCTGGAATACATTGACCACTGGTCGCCGATGCTGGATTGCAAGATACTGCTGAAGACAATTCCGGTGGTGCTGCTGGGGCGCGGGGCTTTTTGAGCTTGCAATCATTTCCCGGTATGGCGAAATGAGAGTAGACTGACCAAGCCGATGGCCTGTCAACCTGACCTGAGGAGCTACAGGCAGCGAAGGACCTCTGCATTTGCTTGATCCTACACACAGCGGCGCTTCGTAGGGTTCACGCTGAGCTGAAATACCGGGATTCTTCGCTCGCTACGCTCGCTCAGAATGACAGGCGAAAGCTCAGGGTGACAGGCCACCTACTTTCCCAATCTGCTTTCGTTTCGCGTCAACGCATTTAAATTTCACCAGCCTGCGACCCTCGTGCGTTATCTGATCCTCAG
>DATGKJ010000191.1:0-3777 GCA_035294685.1 Terriglobia bacterium
ACGATCGTGCCGCGGTTCACGAAGATATATCCGCCCGGCAACGCAAAGGCGTTGATATCGTTCGTGTTGACCACGTGATATTGCCAAACGTAGACCGGGAGGTTATCAGGGGCATAGGACGCAAGCTTGCGGCCAAGTTTGGTGATGTACCCCTCCACGGCGGCGTCGTGCAGCATCGGCATTTGTTTTTCGATCTGGGCGGCGTTTTGGCCTCCCAATTGGACGTCTTGTTGGGGTGTGTAGAGGTTAAATCCAGGCTTGAAACTGATTTCCTGAATGGCGAAGGCTGCAATGGGAATGGCAACCAGGCAAATTGAAACCCAGAGCAGCTTTCCTCGTCGGGTCAATCTCTTTGCGAAATAGTTACTCACTGGAGTGCTCCCGTTGCTCTGCGCCTCCCAAATGCTTTCCAGGCGCTCCCTTCAGTGCCTTGGATTCATGGCGCGGCAAGGCCGTTGCACGTTTCCCTTAAACCTTAACCGGCGCTGGTCCGCGCGCCCCATTCGTCAGCAACGCCTCGCGACAATAAGCGTAGCACTTTTTCATCTCTGCGATGGTATCGAGGCCGGGCTTGGGGCCATATTCATACTCGATATTCGCAGGAATTTTCCATTGATGATCCCGAAGAAGTCGCAGAACGGCCACAATGGGAGTGTCACCCTGGCCGAATGGAACCGCCGGGCCGTGGTTCTTTTTCCGGTCTTTGATATGCAATGTGACAATGCGGGCATGATGCTCGCGGATAAAGGAGACCGGATCGCAGTTGGCGGCTGTGAAATGGCCAATATCCAGATTGATGGCAAGATACTTTGACGCTCCCTTGAGCGCCCTGGCGAACGTTTCCGGCGTCGAGAACTCATCCGGGTTTGCGGTATCGTCGTGATTGTGGAAACCGACGGTGATTTTATATTTTTGAGCGTAAGTGTCAATTCGCGGAGCAACGCTGACATTGGAAGAGGCCGTAATATACTTCACACCCAGAGCCTGCGCCATCTGAAAACCGCGCTCGATTTCCGGATCGGTAAAATCTTTGCGGAAGCTGTAATTATAAGCATAAAGCAGCACTCCGGCGCGATCAAACTGCCGGCGAATCGAGCGAAATCGGCTCAGGGGAACGGTCAGCCGCCACTTTCGCAACTGCTCGCGTGAGACGCGCTCAGGCTCCACATGGCCCTGCCAGAGCTCACATTCACCCAGACCTACCGTTTGGTAACCCTTAATCGCCGCCGTCAGGTCGCGGTCGCGAAACGAATAACTCTGAGCGCCGATCCGCACCCCACGCACGACAGAATTGATCCATTTGGCTCCAAAAAGGTCGCTGCCGCTCAGCCACAGCGCAGCCGCAGCCCCAACAATCGCAATCTCTTTGCTACCCATTTGAGAAGTTGAATCCACATCGCCTCCTGAAGACATTTGAAGATTTTAATGAGGCCTGCAAATTACTGTGACCGCCTCGGCTGTAGCGCCGGTGTCCCCACCGGCGATTTTTCGGCGCTGAGGACAGCGCCGCTACAAAAAATGTTGTCACGGCAATTTGCAGCCATCCATAGCTGGCGCTCTGCTCCCTCGGTGGTCGCTGAGTTTTGGATGCCTGTCAGCGGGCAGTCACCCCTTGAGTCAATCAGGCCATGCTCCAGCCTTCACGAGCGTCCCTGCCTGATCAAGAAAGCAGGCAAGAGCACAGCCAGTATACGCAAGCGAATGTCCTGGGGCAACATGGCGTTTTCGCTAAAGAATAATTCGTTCGTTGCCCAAGCGGCGCGTCACTCGCTCGCGATCCAGAAATTCCAGAAGAGGAATCGCGTACTTGCGGCTGACTCCGGTCAGCTCTTTGAATTGAGGCACGCTGAGGCGGTCGCTTTGCAGCTTATGCTCCGCAAGCAGTTTGCGGAGATGTTCAAGCGCTGATTGATGAAAGATGAGTTCGTCAGAGATTTTACTGAGCACCTTTTCTTTGATCAGGATTTGCAGAATTTTCTGCGCTCTTACCCGATCAATACCAAGAGAATCCAGGACTTCGGCGGCGGAGGGCGCTTTCAGGCCGGCTTTCTCAAATGCATGGCTGATCTGCTGCTTGGCTTCGAGTTCTTTCGCGGTGAGCCGAATTCCGCGCCCGGCCAATGAGACAATCTCATCCCGAATCTCAATTTTCCCGGCTGAACTTGCAGCCTCGAGGGCTGCGTGGAATGCGGCCAGAGAAGGCTTCTGCTTCCTGAAACGAGTCTGACCGCGCAATTCCTCCTTGGCCATGCCCTGAACCAGCGGATTGCGCGCATGGAACTGGGCGAGGATTTCTAAAATGCTTTGCATCACTTCCTGCAGGGTCTTCGAGTGGATTAATTGGCCGGGGGGCTGGCCTAAAATGATGCATTGCTGACTCTCTGCCAGCGCCTGGGCCTGTCGTAATATCTCGGCTTGCGTCCAGCCGGTGCGCGCAACGAGCGTGGAAATGCTGGCTTCGCCTGAATCGCGCAGAATACACTCCAGGCGATCCTTGGGTGAGCTCTGCTCCAGACACTTGAGAAATTGAATTGCTTCGGGGTCGCTCGCGCGATGTCGGGTGGGGAAATTATCCAGCACCTCGCCGCCGCCAATCGTCACGACCGGAGAAAACTGCCGGACAATGAAATGATCTCCAGGGAGGAAAAGGCCGGGTTCTGCGAGTCGTAGTTGGGCGTAGGCGCGCTCACCCGGTTTAAGTTCTTTCCCTTCAAGCAACACGACTTCGGCCACTGTTTCGGCTGTCCAGCAATGGAAATGCACGCGAGCGTGAGTTTTCAGAGGATGAGCCGTAGGAAGCAACGTGAGAATGCAATCCATCTGTCGGGCAGCCTGAAGCTCTCCGGGCTGCGAAAGGACCATCCCGCGACGAATCTCCTTCACTTCAATTCCCGCCAGGTTCAACGCAGCGCGCTGACCTGCCGCCGCTGCATCCACAGGCTCGTTATGCACCTCAATGCCTCGAACGCGCACACGGCGGCCAAGAGGGACGACTTCAACCTCCGCCTCCCGCTCCACTTTGCCGGCAATAAGCGTTCCGGTGACAACGGTTCCGAATCCTTTCATTGTGAACGCGCGATCGATCGGCAGCCGGAACGGCAAGTGAGCAGGCTTGGCAGCCAATTCAAGGCTCAAAACCCGAAGTTCTGATTTGAGCGTTTCGAGACCCGAGCCGCTTCGGGCGCTTACGGTGAGAATTGGCGCGCCTTCCAGGAAGGAGCCTCTAACGAGGTCCTGAACTTCGAGACGCACAAGGCCGAGGATGTCGCGATCAACGAGATCAGACTTGGTGATCACCACCAGACCGCGCTGAACGTTGAGCAGGCGGCAAATCTCAAAATGCTCGCGCGTCTGCGGCTTGACGGATTCGTCGGCTGCCACCACCAGCAGAACGGCATCAATCCCAGTGACCCCGGCCAGCATGTTCTTGATGAAGCGCTCATGACCGGGGACGTCAATAAAAGCAGCCCGCAGACCATCCCCCAGATCAAGGTGAGCAAATCCCAGGTCGATGGTGATTCCCCGCCGTTTTTCCTCTTCCAGCCGATCGGGGTCAATGCCAGTCAGCGCCGCGACCAGCGCAGATTTGCCGTGGTCAATGTGTCCGGCGGTTCCGAAGATGACATATTTCATAGCAAGGCCTGAGTTTTAAGGGAGGCTTAAACTCGTTACGATGATGGCATTCAAGGCGTGCCGCCCAAGCCCGTCCTCTCCTCCTCCCTGCCCAACCACACGCTGGCCGGGGTCCAATCGCCGTATCGTTTCTGCAACACGATC
>DATGKJ010000192.1:0-10933 GCA_035294685.1 Terriglobia bacterium
GGAGCGAGCGAAGAATCCCTGCATTTGTAAAGCGAAATACGGGGATTCTTCCGCTTCGCGGAGTTTACCCTGAGTGTCCGCCCGCCGGTTGGCGGGTCCATAGTGCCAGAAACTTCTGTTTGCCTCTACGCAGAATCAACAACTTACGTGAAGTTTCTGGAGAGCGGAGTCGAAGGGCTCAGCGTCAAAATGACAGTCTCCAAAACGTTTACTAAAAAACAAGAAATTGCGGCCTCGCAATGTAGTCCACCCTTTCCCCAAAGGGGAGAGGGAAAAGGCAGCAAGCCAGCCCTCTTCTGCGCTATTGCGGGTGCACCAGTCCCTTTTTCACGGCATACAGAACCAGCTCCGCCGTGCGATGGATGCCCAGGGTTTCCATAACACGAGCGCGATGGACAGCCACCGTATTCACGCTGATGTTAAGAAGCGCGGCGACCTCCTTATTGGACTTTCCCTGAGCAATCAACTGCAAAACCTCTTTTTCCCGAAGAGACAATCGCTCGTAAGGGTCCTGGCTGGCGTCCTGCAGCGATCCCGATTTGAGCCCTTCGATCACAAGATTTGAGATGCCCGGACTCATATAAGCTTTCCCTTCCGCCAGGGAAATCACCGCTCGCGTAAGGTCCAGTTCAATCGCATCCTTCAGCATGTAACCCTTTGCGCCGATTTCAAAAGCTTTGCGAACGTAAGCTTCGTTCGAGTACATGCTGAGAATCAGAATCTTGATCTCGGGATTGGCCTTGAGAATTTCACTCGCGGCCTCGATGCCGCCGATCTCCGGCATCGCGAGATCCAACACGGCCACGTCGGGCTTCAATTCCTTGCAAAGCTCCATCGCGCGAAGCCCCGTGGAAGCCTCGCCCACCACCACAATGCGCGGATCATCTTCCAGAATGCGCCGAAAGCCTTGCCGCACCAGCGTGTGATCATCCGCAAGCAGCACCCGTATTTTTTTCTCTGAATCGTGAGTCGCCATGATTTATTTCACCTTTTCTCCGGCCCCGACAGCTTCCGGCTGAATCTTCCGAACGGGAATCCGAGCCGTCACCGTTGTGCCCTTTCCGGGCGCTGAGCGAATGGAAAGAGTGCCGTTAAGCCGTTCGGCGCGCTCGCGCATGCCCATTAATCCGAACCCTTCTCCCGCCGCCTGATCCATGCCTGAAACCGGGCTGAAGCCCACCCCATCATCGCAAACCTGAATAACCAATTCCTGACCTTCTTCTTTCAGCATAACCCGTGCTTCCTTCGCCTGGGAGTGGCGCGCCACATTGCTGAGCGCTTCCTGAACAATGCGGTAGATGTGAATCGCCTCATCGCCCGGAAATGAAATCTCTTCAGGCTCTCCTTCAAGAGCAACTTGGATTCCCGTCTGACGCGAGAACTGATCCACAAACCACTCCAGGGTCTTTCCAAGCCCGAAGTCATCCAGAATCGCCGGACGAAACATCTGCGACCGGTCGCGAACGTTTTGCAAGGTTTCTTCAACGACGCTCTTGACCGCGTGAATTTCACGGAGCATCTCCGCAGGAAAAGAGGCCGCCTTTTGCCCGGCGCGGTTCAGCATAATCCCAATGGCCGTCAGAATCTGTCCGAATTCGTCATGCAGGTCATGCGCCACCTGGCGAAGGGTTTCTTCCTGAACGTCGATGAGTTTCCAGGAAAGCTTTCGCAACTGCTCGGATTGGGACTGGAGTCGCTGGGCCAGATGACTGAGTTTCTCAAACGTTTTGCGGTTTGCCTGAAACGTATAGAGCCCCGTGCCGATGGCGAGCAGCAGGAGGATCCCCAGCAGGACGAGGTTATCCCTTTTGAAGCTCTCATAAACCTGGTTGATCTTTCGGGCCGCGTCGATTTGCGCCAGATCGTTCGACCTCAGCAGGCTCGATACGGTGGCAATCATCATCGCATCTTTGCTTTCGACTTCGCTTTGAATCAGGCTGCGGGCCTCCGCCTCTTTCCCTTGTTGCGCCAGGTTAAAGACGCGATCTACGGCTTGCCAGAAATCCTGCATTTGCCTCCCCAGCTCTTCTGTCTTGGACTGCGTCTCGGGCGCGCTCACGGCATCCTCCATCTCGAGCAGGAGGGCGTTGGACATATCGCCTTGAAGCCGGGTGAATGTGGGCTGCCAATCGAGGATCGGATAGTCTGCCTGCTTGAGGGTCATATCGCGCAGAGAAATTCCCAGCAGGTTTGCGTCATTCTGAATGCGAAGGAGTTCAATAGACGCCTTGCGGTTCCGCTGCACTACATTGATCTGGTAATCTTCCAGCCAGCGGATCTGACGAATGCTGTAGACGGCGAAGATAATGAAGATGGAGAGGATAACGCAGAGGCCCGCCCACAGGCGCGCCGAGGGTGAAGGAATCTTCTCGAGGAATTCCCTTTCGTTCGGAGGCTTATCCATATTGCCGGATTGAGAGGCGCGCTCAGCTTTGCCAATCGGCCCTTCCCGTGCGCGCCTGACCAAGGGTTACCGCTTCCATTGTCTCTCAATCCTGGCCGCAGTTCAAAAAGATGATGGACCCTATCCCCAGTCGTCACAGGCATCCTGGTCGTAGGTCACCCTGGACCGAACCCACGGGCGGGACGCCCGTGCCACGGTTGTGGCATGGCCACACATGGTCCAGAAACGTTAATTGACGAGATAGGGGACCATCGTTCAACGCATGGTTGCCATCGCGCTTTCTGGTAGAATGAGCGTAGACCTGATTGCTGCAAATCGGAATTCGGTCAAATCGAAAACCGCCAGATGGCAAACAACTCTCCAACCCAACGCGAGAGAATTTATCGGGCATTCGGCTCGCCGAAAAAGCTGAAGGTAGTGATTTTCTTCGTCACTTCAGTGTGCAACGCCAAGTGCCGCACCTGCTTTTATTGGCAGGAACTGAACCGTCGGGGCGACCTGACCTGGGACGAAATTCAAAAGCTCTCTTCCACCATGCCCCTTTTTACGGACCTCTGGCTTTCAGGCGGCGAGCCCATGCTGCGCCGCGAACTGGCGCAGATCATTCGCCTGTTTTATCAGCAGAACGGCGTTCGATGGGTGAATCTGCCCACCAACGGCCTGCTGCCGGAACGCACCGCCCAGCGCGTGGAGCAGATTCTCACCGAGAATCCCGAGCTTCACCTTGACCTGAATGTGGCGATGGACGGCCTCAACGAGATGCAGGACTCCATCCGCGCCGTGCCGGGTAATTTCCAGAAGACCCTGCGCACCCTCGAAAGCGTGCAGCCGAGCCGGAAGCGTTTCGCAAATTTCCGCCTCAACATCAACACCGTGATCTGCGCGGAGAATTTCGACCACATTCTGGAAATTGCCGAGTTTGTGAAAAAGCACTGCCAGGTGGACGGCCACTATTTCAACATCATTCGCGGAGACGCCAAGGAGCCGGGCCTGAAAAAAATTCCGACAGAGCGCCTTCCCGCGCTTTACAAGGAATTGCAAAAGGTTTACGCCTATTACGCCCCGACCATTCTCCGTCGTCTCGATGGAATCGAGCATCGCGTCGGGAAGATGTATTACCAGGGGACGCTGGCGCTCCACAATAAGATTCAGCTTCAGAATATTGAATCGCCGCATCCCTGGCCCATGCCCTGCACGGCGAGCGAAACCTCGATTGTGATTGATTACGACGGCGGAGTCAGGGCTTGTGAACTACGGGGAGAGCTTGGCAACCTGCGCGAGTTTGACTGCAACTTTCAGGAATTCTGGGAAAGCCAGGCCAGGCGGCAGGAGGCGCAAGCCATCACTCACGATCAGTGCTGGTGTACGCACGTCTGTTTCATCCACGATAGCCTGCGCCATTCCGCAAAGGCGATGCTTTATGACGTGCCTCTGGCGTATCTCCAATCCAAAGCGAGCCAGTGGCTGAGCTGAACAACAGAATAAGTGACGAGAGACAAGAAAAAAAGCAGCAGAGCGCCCGGTGCGATCCTCTTCGTCGCTCATCACTGATCACTCAGCACGAGTCACTGCTTTTTCAGGCTTCTCGGAATGACAGGTCGCGGGAGTTTTTCAGCAACCCGCTAAATCTTCTTTACATTTCTGGAGGAACAAGTTGGCGTCCATGCATTACGAATACGAAACCTATTTAGCTGATCTCAAGAAGGTGCTGGATCACCTTCCGGTCGAGCAGGCGCGCCGCGCCGCAGAAATTCTTTTCCGGGCCTATCGAACGGATCACACCGTTTTTCTGTTTGGGAACGGCGGCAGCGCCGCCCTGGCTTCGCATATGGCGGCGGACCTGGGCAAAGCCACGCATTTTCCGGGACCCGAATGGCTGGCGCCCGTCAAACGCCTGAAAGCATTTTCCGTCTCAGACAACACACCCATGATCACCGCCTGGGCCAATGATACGCATTACGAGAACGTCTTCGCCAGCCAGATGGAGAATTTTATTCAATCCGGCGACGTGGCCCTGGGCATCAGCGGCAGCGGCAACTCGCCCAACGTCCTGCGGGCGTTCGAACTGGCGCGAAGGAAAGGAGCCGTCACCATCGGGCTTGGAGGCTGCGGCGGAGGGAAGATGAAGGCATTGCTCGATTGCCCCATCATCGTCCCTTCCAACAACATGCAGAAGGTGGAAGACGCGCATCTGATTCTGGCTCACATGATCTTTCTCGATCTCAAGCAGCGCATCGAAGACGAAGCCCGCCGAGACCTGGAGGCAAGCGAACGGCAGCAAAGCTTGTCCGTCTCGTAAAACTTCCTCGTCATGAACCCGGCCCCAGAGTCCACCTTTCATATGCCAGCCGAGTGGGAAAAGCACGAGGCTACCTGGATCGGCTGGCCGCACAACACCACCGATTGGCCCGGGAAATTCGCTCCCATCCCATGGGTCTACGCTGAAATTGCCAGGAAAATTGTTCCCGGCGAGATCCTTCGTATTCTGGTGAATGACCCTAAGCGCGAGCGAAAGGCCCGGCAAACACTCAAAGCTGCCGGCGCCGACCTCTCGCAGATAGAGTTCTTTCACGTTCCCACTCATCGCGGCTGGACGCGCGACTTCGGCCCGATTTTTGTCAGAAGAATCTCCCCGGGAACAGGCCCGGGCGAGCTAGCCATCGCCCGGTTTCGCTTCAATGCCTGGGCCAAATATCCCGACTGGCAACTGGATGACGCTGTGCCTGAGCGCATTGCCGAAAAGCTGGGCTACCCCTTGATCGCCGCGCGAGCCGGCGAACAGGATTTCGTGCTGGAAGGCGGCAGCATTGACGTCAACGGCCAGGGAGATTTGCTGACCACCGAGGAATGCCTGCTCGACAACTCAGTCCAGCCGCGTAATCCTCGTCTTGGGAAGACGGAAATCGAAGCGGCGCTGCGCCAGTTCCTTGGAGCAAAGCAGATCATCTGGCTTGGCCGGGGCATTGCCGGTGACGATACACACGGCCACGTCGACGATCTCTGCCGCTTCGTTAATCCTCATACGGTTGTCCTATGCCAGGAAGATGATCCCCAGGACGACAACTATCGGCCTCTTCAGGAAAATCGCGAGCGGCTGGAAGGCGCGCGACTGGCGGACGGCTCAAAATTGCAAGTCGTCGCGCTGCCGATGCCTTCGCCGCTTTATTTTAAAGGCCAGCACGTTCCTGCCAGCTATGCAAACTTTTATATTGCGAATGCCGCCGTTTTGGTTCCCACTTTTAACGATCCCAGGGACCGCATCGCGCTCGGAATACTTTCGGAACTGTTCCAGGATCGGCCCGTAACAGGCATCCATGCTGTGGACCTCGTTTGGGGCCTCGGAACGCTCCATTGCCTCACTCAACAGCAACCGCACGCAGGTTGAGCAGAGCGGAGAATTACATCGGCAGGACGCCCGCGCTCCAGCAGGAACAGGTCTTTATGCTAAGATTTGGTTTCTGACGGTTTGTGGCCTATGCAGCTTGTGCTGAAAAGCAATGTGGCGAAGACCGCCGCGCTGGCGATCGAAGTGATCGTCTTTGCCCTCCTCTTCGTCTGGATTGCGAGAGCTTATCTTGCGACGCTGGTGAGCGAAAGACCCACTGCCAAAAATCTGCAAGCGGCCAGCCGGCTTGACCCTTCTGACGCCGAATATCCGCTTG
The DNA here is from genome assembly GCA_035294685.1 of Terriglobia bacterium. GTDB lineage: Bacteria > Acidobacteriota > Terriglobia > UBA7540 > UBA7540 > RH2-MAG17b. The sequence goes on from DATGKJ010000192.1 coordinate 6,067, forward strand.
AACTGGGCCGCTTATATCAATACAGCGCGCAGGACATCGACCCTGACCGCGCCATCCAGGAATTGACTCGCTCCGCCCAACTGAATCCCTACGACCCTCAAACCTGGCTTGACCTGGCCAATGCCTTCCAACTTCAGGGCGAAACTGATAAGGCCGAAGCATGCATGCGCCGCGCCGATTTCCTGGCGCCTCACCTCCCCAGATTTCAGTGGGCCATCGGAAACTTTTTTCTGTTGCACAATAATCTCGACGAAGCGTTCCGCCACTTCAGGATGGTGTTGGCCGCGAATGAATATCAAGACCCCATCTTCAACACCGCGTGGAAAGCTTCGGGCGACCCCCGGAAGATATTGGCGGAGCTGATTCCGAAAAACGCCGATCAGGAACTGCAATACCTGAACTACCTGATCGCCAGCCATCATTGGGATGAGACGGAACCGGTGTGGGAGCTGATCGCCAAAAGCCCGGACAAGTTTCCGGCCTCCATGGCCGCGCCCTATATCGACATCCTCATCGGGACACAGAAAGCGGATCAAGCCTACCAGGTGTGGACTACGCTGCGGCAAAAGGGCATTATCCCTGCCACCTACGAGGCGACCCCGCAAAATCTTGTGGAAAACGGAGACTTCGAGGCCCAGCCCATGGGCATAGGATTCGATTGGCGGATCGCTCAAGTAGGGGGCATCTACGTCGGAATGGATGATTCGACCTTCCATTCGCCAGCCCATTCGCTTCTGATTCAGTTTCCAGGCACACAAAATTTCGACTACCACAACATTTACCAATATGTGCCGGTAAAACCCAATCAAGCGTATCACCTGTCGGCCTTCATGAGGACGGAAGGAATCACGACCGACAGCGGGCCTCGCATGGAAGTGCGCGACGCCTACAAACCCAACCTGCTTGACAAATACAGCGATCAACTCACCGGCAGCTCCCCCACCTGGATACCCCTGACCATCGACTTCAAAACCAGCCCGCAAACCCACATGGTGATCGTCAGCATTGCTCGCGTGCCGAGCGAGCACTTTGACAATCAGATCGCCGGCAAAGTATGGGTGGATGACGTGAGCCTGTCCCCCGCAAACAGCGGAGCCGATTCTGAATGAGAAATCCGGAACTGCTGGCGCGGTTTGTTCGCTGCACCATCGATTCTGAACCATGCCCCCGAGCCGTGTCATTCCGCCCCCTTCGCTTGTCATCCTGACGTCGAGCTCTTCCCAATGTCATTCTGAGCGATAGCGAAGAATCCCGGTATTTCCGCTTACAGGGGATTACAAATTATAGTGACACTATTTGCTGTAGCGGCGCTGTCCTCAGCGCCGAAAGACGCCGGTGGGGACACCGGCGCTACAGAAGAAGTCGTCACTATAATTTGTAATCCTCAATAGGATAAACTCCGCGAGGAATCTCGACGACAGTGATCAGTGGAGAGTGATGAGTGACGAGAAAAAGCGGTCAAAGCCTGGGATCGATTTTTCCTTATCACTAATCACTCGTCACTGTTCACTGTTTTTTGATCTCAGAATGACAGGCTGCAAGAGTTTTTCAGCAACCTGTACTCAACGGCGGCGTTCAAGGTAAGCGTATACTTTCATATGCAAACCTAATACTTCGGGTAGTACGTAACGATGCCGGGCCGCGCAGGGTCTTCAATCCAGGAACCCATCTGCTGTGACTTTGCCATTTCGTGATAGCGCGCCAGCTTGTCGCGATCAATCTCCACACCCAGGCCAGGGCCGGTCGGCGCTTTCATCCCGCCGTTTTCATACTTCATTTTGCCTCCCTTGATCACGTCATCGCGCAGGTGGTGATAGTGCGAATCCGGCGCCGCAGCAAGATTCGGAATGGCTGCCGCCAGATGCAGCATCGCAGCGAGCGACACTCCCAGTTCTGTTCCGCTGTGCATCCCCACATCCAGATTGAGAGTTTCGCACACATGCGCCGCAATTCGGGCGCGGTGAATGCCGCCGTACCAATGGGGATCGAGAAGCGCCACGTCGAGAACGTCCAGCAGCGCCGCGACCGGCAAATCCTCAAATGCAAACACCGACATATTCGAGGCTAACGTAACCCAGGGAGCCTTGCGATTCACGCGCGCCATTCCTCGCAAGCCCCACGTGGGATCTTCCAGGTACTCCAGATCGTCATCCTTTAACTTCTTGGCCACCCGAACTGCCGTGCTGACGGACCAGACCGCATTGGGGTCCATCCGAATCTTGTGACGTGGAAAAGCTTTGCGCAATGCCTTGAAGGTTTCGATCTCCTCATCCGGGGACATCACGCCATTCTTGTATTTAATGGTTTGGAATCCGTACTGTTGAACCAGGCTCCGGGCCCAGGCCACCATCTGATCGGCGTTGGAAACTTCACCTTCATTCTTTTCGTTGGGATAACGATAAAAGAGATAGGCAGAAAGCGGAATGTGGTCGCGCACCTTGCCGCCCAGCAACTCATAGACTGGCCGCCCCAGCGCCTTTCCTTGCAAGTCCAGGCACGCGAATTCGATGGCCGCGAAAGGAAGGATGTGACCAAACAACTTGAGCGCCCCCGGCGATCCCAGCTTCCAGCGGATGCGCTCGATTTGAAAGGGGTCTTCGCCGATCAGCGAGGGTCGAAACTCCTCAAGCTGCCCCTCCCGCGCCTTGCCGCTGTAACATTCTCCCAGACCGATGAGTCCCTCATCCGTTTCGAGCTCGACGATGATGCGCGAGAATCCAGGGTGCGCGCCTTGCGAATAACGTAAAGGAGCTTCAATCGGAACAAATACCGGCGTGTACTTGAGATTGGTAATTTTCATAAGCAAATCCTCTGCTGTTTTTTAGCGCGTTGTGGAAAAACATATCTCACATGTCATTCTGAGGAACCGAAGGTGACGAAGAATCCCTGTATTTGTTTGACTTTCTAAATACCGGGATTCTTCCGCCTCGCTGCGCTCGGCGTCAGAATGACAGCCGAAGGGCTCGGAATGACATGATTGGAGAACATCTTTTCAGCAACCCTGAGCCGAATCGTCTATAAGAGCGCTGGCTAAAACCGGCCATATTTCCGATAGGCATCGACGGGATGAACGCCTTCCAGAATAGCTTTGCGCACGAGGTTCTCGGTGCTCACCACCTCCTCAGATTTTTTCAGAACCTCGCGGGCGATCTTTCGAGGGATGATCACGACTCCGTCTTTATCGCCCACCACAAAGTCGCCCTGTTCGATCAAAGTCTTGCCAATCTGAATGGGCCGACCGTAGGAAGTCAGCTTCCAGCGGCCCATCACGTCCGCCGATGTCCGATAGCGGCAAAACACCGGGAAGCCAAGCTTCAGAATATAGTCGATGTCGCGGGCGCCGCCATCGATCACGGCCCCGCGCGCGCCACGAAATTTGGCGGTTTCACAGGAAAGCTCTCCGATGTGGGCGCTCGAATTATCGTGCGGCTGCGAAACGATGACATCGCCTGGTTTCAGGTCTCCGAGCATTTGCAGGATCGGAATGAAGATTTCTTCGGGATCTTCGCTCAGTGTAGGCTGCCCTTCCACGGTCATTGCAACGCCCGCCACGGTCTGGTCCATCGTCAGGGCCTGAATCTCATGAGGCAATACCTGATGGTGATAGCCCATTTCATCCAGGACATCGGAGATTGCGCCTCCGTAGATTACGGAAAAACGCCGGCAAAAATCCTCAACATCGATGTCGTTTCGCACTTCCAGATTCTGGCTCATTTATTTCTCCTTGGTAGAAAGCAGCGACACCCCTTCTGTCATCCGGGCTCTTCTTCTGTCATTCTGAGCGATTCAGCGCAAACCCCACGGGCGGCGCGCACATCGCGCTTTTTGCGATGTGCGCGATCAGGGCGAGAATCCTTGCAGACTGTCATCCTGAGGAGCCACAGGCGACAAAGGATCCCTGTATTGATTTTCTTAAATACGGGGATTCTTCCGCCTTGCGGAGTTTATCCTGAGTGGAACCGAAGGGCTGGCGTCAGAATGACAGACGAATCGGCTCAACTTGACAGGCTGGATGAGGTTCTTAGCAACCCGTCATGCCTGCCCCGTCTTCCTGGCGCCGGTGCTCGATTCCTGGGCCATCATGCCGCCCGTCGGAACCAGCAATCCTCCATCTACGGGGATGGCAGCCCCGGTGATGAAAGAGGCCAGATCGCTGGCCAGGAAAACAATGACCTGCGCGACTTCGTTGGGCTGGCCCATGCGGCCCAGGGCATGCAAGCGATGGCAGGCATCGATGACGCGCTCGGGATGATCGTCCAGCGACACGGCCCAGCGCAGCAGCGGGGTATCAATCGCGCCCGGCATCACACAGTTGGCGCGGATATTCTCTTTGGCGTAATCCAGCGCCAGGCATCGGGTGAGCCCCAGCAGACCGTGCTTGCTGACCACATAGGCCACGGAATTGCGCTGGGCAGTTACGGATTGCACGGAACCGGTATTCACAATGGCCCCGCCGCCGCGCCTGATCATTTCCGGAATGGCGTAATGGGACATCAGAAAAGCGCCTTTCAAATTAACGTTCAATACCTCGTCCCATTCCCGCTCGGAAATATCCGCCGCCGCACCGTAGCGCTGAATGCCAGCATTGTTAACCAGCACATCAATTCCGCCCATTCGGGATGCGACTTTCATCACCAGCTCCCGCACCTGCACGTCCGAGCTGACATCAGCCTGGAAAAACTCGACTCTTCCGCCCTTCTTCCCAATCTCCTGCGCCGTTTCCCTTCCCATCTTTTCATCTCGGTCCACCACCGCTACCGAACCGCCTCGATGGGCAAATTCCCGGCAGCACGCCTGACCGATGCCGGAGCCGCCCCCGGTCACAACAATAACTTTTCCCTTAAAATCCATGAGTCCTCCTCACCGA
>DATGKJ010000193.1:0-6370 GCA_035294685.1 Terriglobia bacterium
GGGGATAAAGATCACTTCTATCGCCTCTATGCCGGAGCGCTGCCTTACATTTCGAGCGTTTTTCCTATGGGCGTCAGAGCAGGACACCCGGCCATGGTGGAAGTGAAAGGCGTTAATCTGGGTGGAATTCACGAAGTGAGGGTGAATCCCCCTCAATGGGCGGATGGCTGGACAACGGTCCCGGTAAGAGTCAAGACGGTGCTTGGCATGTCGCTCAACACAGCCTACGTCACTGTAGACGATGAGCCGGAGCTAACCGAAAGAGAGCCGAATAACACCATTGCGCAAGCCCAGCCGATACCGGTCCCAGCGGCGATCAATGGCTACATCAATAGCCGCGAGAAAAACGGACCGCCCGATGAAGACTACTTCCGGTTTAGAGCGCAAAAGGGGGAACATCTGACCATTGAAGTGGCCGCAGCGCGTTTAGGATCGCCGCTTGATTCCGTCATCGAAGTGCTCGATAGCCAGGGCCGTCCTATCCCCCGGGCCATTGTGCGTTGCCTGAATGAAACCTCGCTCACACTCGCTGACCGCGATTCTCGCACGCGGGGCTACCGGCTGGTCTCGCGGACGGGCTTTCATGATAATGACTACCTGATGGTTGGCGAAGAACTCGATCAGATCCAGTTCATCCCTGATCAGCCGGATGCGGATATTCTTTTGAAAGGTTACGGGGACCAGCGTGTGGCGCTTCTTGGAACGTCGCCTCAGGCGCACTATGTGACCGAGCCGGCTTACCGGGCGGAAATCCTGCCGCCGGGAGCCAAGTTTCCTCCCAATGGCCTTCCTGTGTTCCGGATTGCCTATCGGAATGATGACGGTGGGCCAGGATTCGGTTCTGATTCGCGGCTTGACTTTGTAGCGCCGCAGGATGGCGAATACATCCTTCACATCAAGGATGTTCGCGGTCTTCAAGGCCCTGACTTCTCCTATCAATTGATCGTTCGGAATGCCGCCCCAGACTTCACGCTGACGGCCTCAACGGAGAATCCGAATATCCCTCGCGGCGGGCGGCTGCCCGTTGAGGTCACTGCCAATCGGATGCTGGGATATCACGGGCCTATCGAAGTCAAAGTTACAGGCCTCCCTAGGTGGATCACTGCGCAGCCTACCACCATTCCAGCCGGGCAGGATTCTGCAACGCTCATTCTTCAATCATCCTCAAACGCACCCTCCTGGGAAAACGCAGTGCCGTTCAAAATTGAAGGGCGCGCCTGGGTAGGCGGGCATCAACTGGTCCGAATTGCCGACCCTGATACGCCTCTAAGGGTTGCGGCTTTGATGCCGGCGCCCGATCTCCTGATTGCCGCCGAGCCTCGGGAAATCACTTTGCGTCCGGGACAGACAACCACCGTAACTCTGAGCGTCAGCCGTGAAAACGGCTTTAAGGGCCGTGTTCCCTGCCAGATTGATAATCTTCCCCCTGGCGTGCGGGTGGTGAACATCGGCCTTAACGGCATTCTTGTCCACTCCAACGAAACGATTCACAAATTTACCCTGCGGGCTGAGGATTGGGCTCAACCTGTAAAGCAGCCCATCTATGCTGTGGGAGAAGTCGAATCAAACTCACCCACGCTTCATGCATCGGCCCCGATTCTTTTGAAAGTGGAAGGGAAACAGGAAGTGGCCTCTGCCGAGACGAGGCAATCGAACTTCAATGGTCAGCCGGCGACTGCGGAGAGCGCCCAGCCCAATTCCTCAGCGCATTAGCATCAGATGCCGCGGATTATGTCTCATGGGCCGCAAGTAAAGCTAGAGGGAAACTCTTGAGCGCATCGGCCACTTGCAATACTCTTTTGCCTTCATGATGAGCGGCGCTGCACATTTCCTGCGTCAGGATATTGCGCCAGTTCTGCGGTGATTTACGGGGCAAAACAACAGCCGTTCTGCCCCATACCTTTTGACCTATCGGCGGCTTAAGCCCTTTCACCACCCTGGTCACGAATCGTGGAACGATCACCAGGGCGTGAATATTCCTGTTGCGTCGCGTAAACGCAATGACGCACTCCTTTTTTGCGCCGATCGCTTCACCAGGCAAATAATCTCCCTCAGAAAACAGTTGCTGATGAGCGCGACGGAAGTCCAGCGCTTTGCGCATCGCAAACAGCTTAATGCGCCCGTCTTCCCACTGCTTGAGCAGCTTTTCAATCAACGCGGGGGAGTTTTCTTCTTCGTCTCCCTCAAGCTCTTGGAGCCATCGGGGTCTTTTATCAAAATCCACCCGTCCTCGATTGTCAGGATCAACCAATCGAAGGTCCCAAAGCTCTGAGCCCTGGTAGAAGTCCGGCGCGCCAGGCGCTGCAATCTTCAGGATCAATTGCGAAAGCGCGTTGAATGCTCCGTAAAAAGCGATTTTGCGCTGAAATTCGATGAAGTCTTTAAAGAACAGGTTGTCGTCTGAGGTTTCCGTAACAGCTTTGATGAATTCAGCGAGGGCTTTTTCATGGGCGACGTTAGGACGAGTCCATCGGGTGTGAATTCTCGCTTCGCGGGTTGCCTTGATCATGTAATCCCGAAGCCGCTTTCTGAATTCCGGGATTTCCGATTCCTGCAGCGGCCATGCTCCCAGCATGGTTTGATAAAGCAGGATCTCCTCATTGCGATCTGGAACCTCTCGCTCTCTCGTCAGGAGCTTCTTCTTTGCGCGATTCCAGGCCATCCAACGGTTAAGGCGTTTTTCCCACTCCGCGGGCATTTCAGCGAGTATATTGATGCGAGCCCGGACATCCTCTGATCTTTTCGTATCATGCGTCGTGGTGGCGTTCAATGAATGGGGCCACTCCTTCAGCCTCTTCTGCAAAAATTCGTGGAATGCTGCCAACGAAATTCCTGAAGAGGCGGGGTTTCCACCGACCTCATTCAGTGAAACAAGCGGGTTATAAATATAAAGCACCGTGTCTTCAAATCCCTTCGCCATGATCGGGCCGGTAAACTGTTGCCACCGCATCACGAATGCGAGGCGAGCCTCCCGCTGCGCAGGCGAGAGATGCACCTTCTCCCGCAATAAAAGGACATCGCCCAGAAAATCAAAGTGGGCAGGGTTCGAATTCGGGTTTCTTCGGCGGGCAGCTTCGAGAGCATCGAGGATGTAACCGCGATCGGCGGCAGCCACCGTCAGGTCCCGAGTATAGGTTCGATAGACGCGCAGGCAAGCGGTCACCTCAATCAGCGCCTGTGTCAGCCCTGCCGCAGGGAGATCGCGCGCATACCGATCCTGCTCCGCCACCAGGCCCAGATGGTGACCCAGACTCCGCATCTCCACAGCCAGTAGTGAGTCCATGACTTCCTTTTTCTTCTCGTAGACCAGATCTTCAAATCGCAGATCCATTCCCAGCAAGTCTCGATAGGCGCCCTTCAAAACTCCGGCCCCGCGTTCGCTGACAAAGATTCCGTTCAGGACATTCAAAAAATCGTACCCTGTCGTCCCACAGACAGGCCAATTTCCGGATAGGGCTTCCCCCTCTGAAAGAATCTTTTCAACAATCGTGTAAAAGCGTTCAGAGCGACCTTCGGAATTCGAAAACCCCAATCGCTCTTGCAAGCGCCGGAGGTAACCCAGAGGATCACGCAAGCCGTCAATATGATCAATCCTTAACCCCGTGACCAGACCCTTCTCAATAAAACGAAAGACAGTCGCATGAGTGGCATCAAAGACCAGGGGATCCTCAACTCGAACGCCTACCAAATCAGTAATGGTAAAAAAGCGCCGATAATTGATCTCTTCGTTCGCGGTACGCCAGAACGAGAGTATATAAGCCTGATCAGCCAACAGTTCATCCAGAAGACTGAAGCTTTCCGGATCGCCTTTCCTGCCATTGAACGCCTTCAAATTCTCATTGATGAAGTCGTGAATCTCCGGTGACGTCTGATAGAGCTTCCAAAGCCGTTCCTTAATGCCCTCCCTTTGCATGCGTCTTTCGCCGGCAACTTCGGATGGGAGTGAGACGCGCTCCGGCAAATCCGTCACCGCCGCCAGAATCCCCTCCAATTCCCGAAACGATGGAGAATCTGACCCCGCTTTCTGTTTCAATTCTTCCAACCGGTGCCTCAGGATGTGCAAATACGATTTAGGCGCCACCGGCAACTTCAGGTCTGCATACTGGAGGACGAAGCCCGACTCCTCATAGGCCAACTTGAGCTCTCGATTTTCGAGAACCTCCGCATAGGGGCGGCCCAGAAGAGGCAAAAGCACTTTGTTCTCAAGCGTCCGGTGCGGCGGATGCCAATCGATATCAAAATAGGTGGCATAAGCCGAACTCGGGCCGTTCTCCAGCACATCCATCCACCAGGGGCTCTCGCTGCTCGCCGCCATATGATTGGGGACGATATCCAAAATCAGCCCCATTTGATGTCGATGCAACTCCTGCACCAATTCCTCAAATTCCTCTTCGGTCCCAATCTCCGAATTAATCCGCGACAAGTCCGTGACATCGTAGCCATGGGAACTTCCACGGCGAGCTTGCATCAAAGGTGAGGCATAAAGGTCGGTGATGCCGAGAGAATGCAGATAAGGAACTAAGGCGCGGGCATCCTGAAACCGGAACTGCGCGCTGAACTGAATGCGGTAGGTCGCAGCAGGAACTCGACAAGTGAGCATCAGAATATCAGACCTGCATATTGAGAAATTCCTTACTCGATGAAACTCGAATCCTTAACCGATGCGGAGAGACAATTTCTCAGCTACTCCGCTAAAGCGCTCTACCCATACCTTGGCAGATTCGTCTCCCCGATCAGCTTTTGATCGCATGTCTGGAAAGACATCCCGCAGCAATCCGAAGCAGAGATTCTGAGCTTCCCAAAGATTAATCTCAAAAGGCGCTGTGCGAGCCAGACCTACGGCAGCCTCCAATCTCTCGAGGGCTGACAAATCATCGGGTTGCGCTGCGAAAGCACTTGCAATCTCTTCTACACGCTTTCGAAGCCCATATTCAAGAGTGGGCGCATCTAATTCCACCTTCACCGACTGGGCTTCTTCAAACAGTCTTGCGACGCGCTCCGGATCAAGGTCCTGAGCTAGCAACGCCCGGCGCAACTCACTGTTCAACGCGAACTCCGCCACGGCCTGGAATGCCTTTGGCTGCGGCGTGCCGACATTCGCCAGGAATCGCATCAGCGAAGCATGCTGCTCGTAAAGACGGCGAAAGTTTTCCTCGGCTTCTGAAAGGGTGGATTCCAGAATGATGCTCATAATCCGGCGTTGTTCATCCTTAAACAGCGATTTCAAAGAATAGGTTCCCCCCTCGAAGTCCCTGTCGAGCAGCCGGATGATTGCCGGTATATCCGCTCGCGCGAAAGCTTCGGTGGCTTCCTGGACGGCGACCTGATATTGTTCGAGCGGGCGGGCAATCCGAACGCCACAGGTCACGTTGTGGTCGCCGAAATAGAGCCCGCATAAGCTGAGCGTGGCGGCGTCCAGAGTAATTTCTGAGGTCAGCCGCACGCGCCCCACCACCAGCTTCGTGTTGCCGGCTTCCATGATCTTGAAGTCCTCTCGGTCGACGGTATAGCAATAGATCCGAGCTTTCTCAGAATAGGAATCAAACAGGGAACTGACGGCGTAATGTGCAGCCACCTTGGGAAGGTCCACCGCCGCCGGCCTGACGAATCGTTCATAAATCCTGGCGCCGTCTCCGTATTCAGGAATATTGCTCTTGGCGCGCGACAGCCGTTCGAGGAAGGGCGACTCATCAAACTCGCCGAAGACTTCCTTCGCCAGTTGAATGGCCCGGCCGGCATATTGAATCACCTGCACGGTCTCGATGCCCGAGAGTTCGTCAAAAAACCACCCGCAGCTTGTGTACATCAGCATGGCATGCCGTTGAAGCTCCAGCAGCTTCAATGCGGCGATCTTTTCCGAATCGCTTAGCGGGTGCGAAGCGGATTTTTTCCAAAATTTCTCCAGGTTTTCCCGAGAGCGATCCAGGATGACATCGATATAATCGTTTCGCGCTCCCCACGGATCTCTCAAAGTTTCCCGAGCTTTCGCCTCGTACCTGGGGGCCAATTCATCCCTGAGCCAGTCCAGCGCTTCGCGCATCGGAGTCCTCCACTCCTGATTCCACCCCGGATGGCCAGCATTGCACCCGCAGTTGCTCTTCCAGCGCTCGACGCCATGCACACAACTCCAGGAGCTATTCTCGAAGATCTCAACCTGATGGATGGGCGGATGCTTTGCGAGATATTCCCCATAGTTGGTAATTTGCGCGAGCTGGTTGGACTCGATGTAATGAAGAGCGTAAGTCAAAGCCATTTCCCCGCGATGAAAGTGATGACCGTAAGTTTCGCCATCCGTGGCAATATGCACAAGCTGCGGCCACGGCCGGACGCTTTCATCGGCAAAGCCGCTCATCAAACGATTGGCAAAAGT
>DATGKJ010000194.1:0-4864 GCA_035294685.1 Terriglobia bacterium
CTTGAGTGTTCGCTGGAGAGCCTGAGGCTGCTCCAGAATTTCATTCATCATCAGGGACATAGGGGGTCTGAATCTCCCTCAAGGATGGAAGTGAGAAATCCAATGAGCGGCTATTCTACCGCGAAGAAGGCGATTCCGAATCTGCCAGATGAAAGATGCCTGGCGCGGCTTTGTGGTTTCCCTCAGCCACGGCCCGCGCAAGATCGAGCGCGCCTGCGACCGGCGGGCGTTCGAGCAGGCTCACACGAATCGGCTTTCCGGCTTTTCGGCGCAGGTGAGAAGCGAAGCTCTGGCGCACTGTCGGGCTGGCCTTAAAGACTCCTCCGGCGCAAGCGACGGGGATGGGTTGCCGGTGAGAATCCAGGCGTTTGAGAAGCGCCCAGGCTAATTCGGCAAGGTCCTGCCCCGCCTCACGACAAAGCCTTTGCGCAACCTGATCTCCCTGGTTTGCGGCATCCAACACCACGGGAAACAGCGCAGCAATTTGAGAGGCGGTGAGCGGTTTTGCAACGACCTGGTTGATGCTCTTAAGCCTGAGAGCCTTGCAGATACTCTTGTTAAGCTGAGTGTGCGGGCCGCGACCGTCCAAATCCTGCAAGGCGGCCATTACGGCTTTGCGGCCCAGATCGTATCCTGATCCCTCATCGCCAAAGGTTGACCCCCAGCCTCCGCAGCGCAGAGTGCAGCCCTGCTCATTCCGGCCATAAGCGATGGAACCCGTTCCGGAAATCACGATGATGCCCGGAGAAAAGCCCACGGCGCTTTGTAAGGCAATCACTGCGTCGATGGTCAGCAGATAATGCTTTGCCGGAATCTGCTTCCGCAAGGCGGCGAGGAGCGAGCGATGAAGGGAGGAACGATCCACTCCGGCGACGCCCGCACAAACGGCTTCCACTGCGATGGGCTTCCGCTGCGTCTGACGCAGCGCTTGCCGCGCTGCGGCGACTAAATGCCGCACGGCAACCTGAATCCCGACTTTAAGAGGATTTGATGGGCCTGTCATGGATTGGCCAAGGATGCGGCCATCTTCATCCGCCAGCCATGCCGTCGTCCGGGTTCCTCCCCCGTCGATTCCGATAAAGTAGCGCATAGAAGCAGTCTTTGTGATGCGCGCCTGCCGCCTATGATCATATGGCAATTCGAGATGTTTTGGGCTAAGCTTCATTTCAGCGCCCGCGCCGAGCCAAATTTTCGGGAAGATCTGGTCTTCTGGCTGCCCCTCCACGGAGACGGTATGCCAAGCGCAAAAGACTGATGATCAGCGCCAAGGGTGCGGGAAACGCTTTGCTCGAAACTCATGAACGGCTCAAGATGCTGCGCTGCCATCAACGCGCGACTTTTATGGAGAAATTATGGAACTTCGTAAAGACCCCATCACGATGAGTTGGGTGATTCTGGAGGATGAGGAGGAAACACTTCCGGAAGAGGAACCGTGTCCCCTGTGTCCGGGGCAGGAAGCTCTTGCGCATCCCACGATCTACAGTTTTCCCTATGATCACCCTGAATGGCAGGTGCGAGTTGTGCCGCATCTTCATCCGCTTTATCGCATCGAGGGTGATGCGATGCGGCGCGCGGAAGGCTTATACGACAAGATGAGGAACCTGGGCGCGCACGAGATCGTGGTGGAAACCCGCGACCATTATTTGCCGCTTTCTCAACAGACGGATGAAAACGTTGCGCAAGTGCTCCGCGCCTATGTTTCGCGCATTGCCGATCTGAAGAAAGACCGGCGATTCCGTTACATCACCGTCTTCCGCAACCAGGGGAAAGCCGCCGGACAGGACCTGGCGCACCCCCATTCCGAAATCACCGCCACCCCCTTCATTCCCAGGCGCATCGGCTATGAGCTTCGGTCTTCCCAGCGATACTTCCGCCTCAAAGAGCGGTGCCTGATTTGCGATATGGTTAAGCAGGAATTAACGCAGGAACTCCGAACCGTGGATCACGACGACCTGTTTGTAGCCTTTTGCCCCTTCGCCCCGCGAGTCCCGTATGAAACCTGGGTTCTGCCCGCCTATCATCACTGCCATTTTGAGGAAGACCTTACTTCATGGGAGAATCAGCTCCATTTTGCGCGCTTTCTGAAATCTATTCTTCAGCGGCTCGAATCTGTCACACCCACCTACCATCTGGTGCTCCACACGTCGCCCAATATGAATGCCCGATATGAAAATATGGGCAACTGGCAGACGCTCGACGAGGACTACCACTGGCATTTTGAGATTCTTCCGGTGCTGACTTCAAAGTCCAAGTCCTACAGCCTCAAGGAAGTCTATTATAATCCTCTATTTCCTGAGGCAGCCGCCAGGGAGCTGCGTAACTTGCAGGTGACGGCAGAGGCAAAACGCTAGCGTCTAATGAAGTTTCCACATTATAGTGACAACGAGAGCTGTAACGGCGCTGTCCTCCAGCGCCGAAAGAGGCCGGTGAGGACAGCGGCCCTACAGAAAACGACGTCACTATAATTGGAATTTTCAATAGGTTGGGGGGAACTTGGTGTAAATGAATTAAGTTTTTGTTGTCCCTCACCCTCTACTTCGTGGTTCCCCTCTCCCGCCCTGGCGGGAGAGGGCGGGCTTCTTGATTTCTTTGTCTTTTCCCCCAATGTGGGGCCGGTGCGTCGTTATCCGCCAATCTGAATGTCTCCCGAGCCAGCCCGCAATTCAAGCCTTGGGCCGCCTTTTCCTACGGTGCCGCGTAAAGTGCCTCGGGCAATGCTGCCTTCCACCGTAATGGGAAGTTTGGTGATGATGCGGCCTGAATCCGTGTGAGCATCAACATCGAAGGAAGCCCCCTGAGGAAGCCGGACGGCGATATTGCCAGACCCTGTATGCAGAGTCCAATCCCCCGCAAGCTCGCCTTGCGCTGTGATGTCGCCGCTGCCGGTGCCTACGTGCAGCGATCCGTTAACGCCGCTGAGCTGCACGGTTCCAGACCCGGTGCTCACCCTGCCCCCTCCGGATTGAGTCCCTTTAAGCGTGATGTCACCGCTGCCGGTGCTGATGAAAAACTGCCCTGCCACGTTCGTCGCCTGAATTGAGCCGCTGCCCGTTGTCAGATGGACGCCGCCCTGAATCGCAGACGCCGTGACATCCCCGGAACCGGTGGTGGCAACCAATTGATCGCCAATATTGGAGATTCTGAGATTGCCGGAACCGCTCGTGGTCTTGACAGGCCCGTGCACACCATCCACGGATACATTTCCTGAGCCGGTCGCCGCCTTCAGTTGTGTGGCCTCGGGAACTTCCAATTGATAGCTGATGGAAACATTTCGGCGCAGCTCCGGGTCCTCAATGCGACCGATGCGAATGAAGTTGCCTTGCTGAAGGATGGGCGGATTCGATTCGAGGCGCCGCACTTTGGCCTCGGCATCACCGGAGCTGCCATTCCACCAGCCATGATTTACTTTGATGATGCCGTGGACGCGCACCTCTGAGGCGCTGCCCGTTCCCACTTGAATGGACCCTGAACCTGTGCTCACTTCAAGCTCCACCGGGCCGGTGACCCGCAAGGTGCGATCGAAAGAACCCTCAGCGCTGTATGCCCAAATAACGGGCGCAGCCGCGAGCAATGCGACAATCAGGAACAATGAAGAACAAAGTTTCCCTTTGTTCATTTGAAAACCTCCTTTGCAGGTTGCTGAGTAACGATTCTGGGCGCCGTCATTCCGAGTCCTCCGCTTGTCATTCTGACGCCGAGCGGAGCGAGGCGGAAGAATCCCCGTATTTCGCTCCGGATAAACTCCGCGAGGAATCGCGATCTGAAAATAAAAGACTTGCGAGATTCCTCGTCGCCTTCGGGATGACAGGCGAAAGCCTCATACTATCGAGGGCTGCAAATTACAGTGACAGCCTCGACTGTAGCGCTGGTGTCCCCACCGGCGCTTTTTCGGCGCAGAAAATGTTGTCACTGTAATTTGCAACCCTCATTAAAGTAGTTAGACGTTCAATTTCCTGTTTTTATTCATATCTTAAGGCTTCAACCGGACTCAGCCGCGATGCGCGCACGGCAGGCGCAAGCCCGCTCAGCACCCCGACCAGCATCAGGATTCCAGCCGAAAGGGCTAGTATCGCGGGCGAGATAGCGAGATGAATGTCACCTTTTCCGGAAGTGTCCTGGTAAAGGGGGCCGAGCAAGGGGAGCGTGCCCACTGCGGCAGATACGAGATAAGAGAAGCCAAGCCCGATGGCGCCGCCCAGCGCCGTCAGCATCAGCGCCTCAGCCAGGAACTGCCACAAGATATGAATTCGCCTTGCTCCCAAAGCTCGCCGAAGCCCGACTTCCCGAATTCTCTCCTCGACCGACACCAGCATGATATTCATCAGCCCGATGCCGCCAATGCTCAAGGTGAGCGCTCCGATGAAACTCAGCAGAAGCTCCAGGCCGATGGTGATTCCATCAATGATCGGGCGGAACTGTTCCATGCCAAACATGACGAGTGCTCGCGGATCGGTGGGTGAAAAATGCTGGCGTGATGCGATGATCGCAAGAACCTGCTGCTCCGCTTTCTTCTCAAATTGAGGCGCAACCGGCTGAAAAACCAGTACGCTGGCGTAGCGCGTGTCCCAGAGATCGCCGGCCGCCGTGTAGGGAATAAACGCGGAATCATCATCGCTGGTAAAGTAGTTGCTGTCCTGCATCTTGCGGCTCATCGAGCCGATCACGGTGAAGCGCAGACCGCTGATTTTCACCGTCTGCCCCACGGCAGGCCGGCCGCTGAACAACTTCCGGCGCAGTTCCGAGCCAAGAAACACCACGCGCCGCCGCTCCGCAAAATCCTCCGGATCAATCCAGCGGCCATCGTTCGGGACTTCATTCCGCATTTCCCCGTATGCCGGGCATACGCCGCTAATGGCCGTATTTG
>DATGKJ010000195.1:0-2541 GCA_035294685.1 Terriglobia bacterium
ATCGTTTCGGGGGAAAACTGGTACGAGCAGGCGCAAAACGAGTCTCACGGAATGCGGTGGATCAAACACAAGTTCCGTGACCTGCCTTACACCAACTTTTACATCGATAACTTCAGCGATCTTCCGATTGATGCAGATGGCGACGGCTATCCCGATATTGTTAGTTGTTCGTGGTTTTCAAAGCGTCTGGCCTGGTATCGAAATCCCGGACAGGAGTCAGGCCCATGGCGCGAAACAGTGATTCAGGAGGGTTATTCCATTGAGTTTGCATTCCTCGTGGATTTGTTGAACACCGGCAAGCCGCGAGAGATTCTGCCCGAGTTCGGCGACCCAAGCGCTCCGCTTTCCTGGTACGAACTTGCGGACAGCGGCGGAAGCGCCCACTGGGTTCGACATGAAGTCAGTTCTCAAAGCTACGGTCATGGAATCGGAGCGGGCGACGTCAATGGAGACGGCCGGAATGACATCATCACTCCCAAGGGCTGGTTTGAGGCTCCGTCTGATCCCCGCAATGGCCGCTGGACGTTCCATCCCGAATTCGATTTGGGCGTGGTGGGATTCATCTATGTCCATGATGTAAATCAGGACGGTGTGCCCGACCTGGTCACCAGCGCGGCGCATGGCTACGGAATTGTGTGGTATGAGCAGAAGAGAGATGCTTCAGGAAGACGTTCCTGGACGAAGCATGTGGTCGACGACAGTTGGTCGCAATCGCATGCCATGACGCTGGCCGACCTGAACGGCGACGGCAAGCTTGATTTGATCTCGGGCAAACGGTATTTCGCTCACAACGGCCACGACCCTGGATCGAAAGAGCCATTGGGAGTGTATTGGTATGAACCCATCACGGTGGACGGAGCCCTCCAGTGGAGGAGACATATCATCGAATACGGGTCGCGCACCGGCGGCGGCATGCAGATTCCGGTGGTGGATATTGATGGCGATGGCGATCTCGATGTGGTTGTTGCCGGGAAATCCGGCCTGTTTCTGTTTGAGAATCTGACGAGGTCACGCTAACGGGCAGGAACTGCGGCTGTAGCGTCGGTGTCCTCACCGGCGTCTTTCGGCGCTGAGAGCCTGCCCTGAACGAAGTGAAGGGACAGCGCCGCTACAGCAAATAGCGTCACTATAATTTGTAATCCCCTGTAAGAGCGAGCCCTGAATGCAGTGAAGCGACAGCGCTGCTGCGCGCGTCTTTCAGCGCCTGCCAGTGCGCTTATCTCTTGATCCTCTGGGGCGGAATCGATGGAACCTGGTAAACCCAATCGGGGTATTCCACCTTGATCGTGTAATGCGAAAAATAAAACCACGACATGGGCCGCGTGGAGAGATTCACCACCGAATGCACCGTCTTGCCATTGGGCGGAACGACGAAAGCCTCATTGGGGCGCTCCCTTCGCACCTCGCTGCCCAGGAAAAGGAAGGAATCGTCCGGCGGCAATTTGCACCATACTTCTTCCCAATGGGGGATGTGAGGATGAGGGGCGCCGAGGGTCATGGGAAACATATCCACAATCAGAACTTTCGACTCAGGATTGATGCCATCCCTGGGCCCAAAGAGAAGTTTCGCAAAGTAATTCCAGTGAACGGATTTCTCCGCATAAGGCAATACGGATGAATCCCGCACCAGGATGGAATTGCGTGAAACGGTATCCGGTTCGAGCAAATCGGTGAGCACCAGCAACTTCATCGGCTCGTCCGATTCGTTCACCAGGATGTGTTCCGTGTGCGGAGGAATCCGCACTCCGTAACGAGGCTTGAGCGGCCAGAACTGATTGCCGGATTCGATGCGGCCTGAGCCGCTTTCGATGTAAAGGATCTCTTCTTCCGCGTGCTGCGTCGCCAGCGTGCGCTCACCAGGTTGCAGCACTCCCAAGCTGAAATCCTTATGGAATTCCAGAACGGCTCCCGGAGGGCCTGGCCGGTAGGGATCGCCGGGTCTCAAAATTGCCCGCTCAATCAAGCTGCCGTGAGTCACTACCGGCTCTGAGTTCTTCCAACTTCCGAGATAGCGATCAATCGCAACGCCGATTTCCGTATTGCTGGGCGGCTCGACATATTGCTGGCCAGAAGCTGAACTCAGGCCGGCCAGAATCGCTCCAATCATGAAAAGCAGGAAACGAAAGCGATTGAGATGTGGAATGTGCGTCGTAGTCAGACCCCCTTTTCGGGATGGGAAACTGGCATCTTGCTACGAACCTTAACGGAGGGACAGTTCACACAACTTCATTGCCGCCAAAAATCCTGTCATGGGCCCGCGGCCATCCCTTGATGCAAAAATCAGAATCGATGTCGCCCCCGCGAAAGCAGGAGTCTAGCTCGTGGATTCCCGCGTTCACGGGAATGACATCGTCATTTTCATGCGATGTGGTGAGGACGTCTGCGCTCAGAATGACAGGCCACAGCAGAGCAGCTACGGTCAACTCGCAGTTTGAGTTAACCGTGGTTTTTTTCCCATAAAAGTCCACCGTTGGAGAAAGCGCCAACCGTGGCTGCCATTACCAGATCAGTTTCAGCGAGAACTGAACCTCTCGGGCCGCT
>DATGKJ010000196.1:0-6906 GCA_035294685.1 Terriglobia bacterium
GCAGTCCCAATAAGCCCGGGCCACATTTTCAGCCGCCGCTCGGCTCATCGGTTCGCGGCGCGGCTTCAGAAAAAACTCCATCGGCATATCGGCCTGAAGGCGCATCAGGGGTCGCGTTGAGGCATAGATGAAAAGCCCGGCGGGAACCACCAGGACTAAAAGCCGATCGATTGTCCGCTTCTTCTGAGGCATGTCATTAAGCGTCCCTTACCCTTGATGCGCCGCTTCATGCTCCTTCCGCCAGCTTTTTCACGTAGTCCGGCAGGGCATCGAGCACTTTGCTGGCTTGGCGCGTGACCCAGGCGCTGTTCCATTCCCGCGTGGTCCGCCAGCATGCCGGCGAAGACCACATTTCCCGCAACTTGCGCCAGTAACGCGCGCGCGACTCGGGCGCCGCTCCGAAGAGCTTTTCATCAATGCGGAAGTTCGCAGGCAGATCGGCAGGCAGGGAAGATCCAAAGCCGTACTGCCACTGCGTCACCGTGACCGCCATGTTCCAATAAGCCTGCGCGATCTCAGCCTCCGCTCCCCAGCGCGCGGCGCTCGAATTGGCAGGCGCGTCCACAAACTGCGCTGGCATCTCAACGCGAAGGCGGTTCACCGGATGACTGGTCGCGTAAAGAAGGAACGCCGTCGGAATCAATATCATAAGATATCGGTCAACACCCCGGGCGTAAAATAAGGCGCTCGGTTGAATCATGGTGATCTCCCCCCTTCCCAGAAAAGTGACGAGCGAAAAGTGACAAGTGAAGAGTGAAGAGTGAAGAGTTCTGGGTTACGAGTGACGAGTTAAGAGCAGCGAGTGTCTTTCACTCATCACTCAGAACTCAGCGCTCGTCACTCATCACTCTTCACTCTTCACTTTTCTCTCGTCTCTCGCCACTCGTCACTGTCTTGTCGCCCTTTCAAACAGCACACTCACCTTGCTCTTATAAATCACCTTCCAATTCGGATTGTTGCTGAGCAGATAAGCCAACGGTTGATTTGCCGAGAACAGAACATACCGAATCTGATACTTGTCCAGCACGCGCAGCGGATCAACCATATCCAGCGCGTCAATGTAATCCTTGAAAATTCCCGCATCCTCGAACACGTCCACCCGGCTATCCACGAACGTCTTCACATCCCGCTGATTCCATTCGAGATACCCGCCCCAGAGATAGTCATTGAAAACCGGCCCAGAAATGTTGTGCGATCGCAAGTAGGGAAGAGCGTCCACCGGATATGCAGCCGCGAGCGACTTCCGAAGCTGAGCCGCGGTGGGGAACCAGAAGATGATGGTCGCAAGAACCCCGGCCATGATGATTCCGTTCAATAAAGGCTTATCGATTTCCGGCCGATAGGGCGGCAGGAAGTCCAGAAACTTCGCAATGAGCGGGGCGATCAGGATGGCTGCCAGAAATAAAAACCGTTCGTAAGTGAGGCCGCTGTAAAGGGCGAATAAAACAAGTCCTAATTCCCCGAGTTTCCATCGGTATCGGCTTGTCAGGGCCGCGATGAGCAGTCCCACAAGAAGCAAAAGAACAAGCTTGCCCCGCGCGTCGTGAAAATTCACCGACATGAACTCCTGAACGTGCGCCACACCCAGTTTCAGGCGAAAAGGATATTCGATGGACCAGAGAACCAGTTGGGGACCGTAAGGATTCACAAACAATGCCGCGATGGAGCCGCCAAAGGCGACGAGCAAGTTGCGCAACTGCCTTGGAGACCAGCGGGTTGCTTCCACCCTCCCCCACTGCCCTTCAACCAGGCCGGAGGCGATGATGATGCCAAACACCACCAGACCAATCAGCCACGAGCCGTGAGTATTCACCCAGAGGCAGAAGAGCGGCGGCAGCAGCCACAGGCGGACGCGGCCTTGCGCCCGGAAACGCTCTAGAATCAGAAGCATAACCAGAAGGCAGCCATAGCCAAACAGGATGGTGCGTGGGCCGAAATTAACCACGGCCAGAAAGACCGCCAAGCCAGCAGCCACCACCGAGGCTTTCAGATTGCCGCTGCTTTTGTAGCAGAGGTAAAAAAGGCCGAAAAGAACCGCCTCCGCCGCAAACAGCGTTATCAGCTTGACTCCCACCAATCCCCAGGCGCGGAAAGCCAGATAAAAAGGAATCTCGCCCAGCCATTCTGGGTTTACCCACGGATGGCCGGCTACTGTGAATGAGTACATGTCCACGCGCGGAAATTGCAGGTGGGTGAGCAGATACTCGGCATTGCGCATGTGCCACCAGATGTCGGGATCATTGAACCCGTTCCGGGCCATAAGAAAGACAATCAGTCCCAGGACCGAGAGCATGGCTGCGGGGAATGAGAAAAGCAGCCGCAGCGGTTGCCGCAACTTTGCAATGAAACCTTCCGACCGGCCACCGACGGGCGCTGCCGCCACTTCAGAGTCGGCAAGAGCCGTCTCTTCAAGCGCGCTACCCGCATGCAAAACTGCTGCTTCCACTTCGTGCGATGACATCTGGTTGAACGCTCCTATGGGACTCCCGTCACAATGTGGCAATTGAAGTGCCAAATATTTAACTCCTTGCAGTCGCAGCGTGGCCCTCAGAGCCTTGCGGAAACCCGCTCACGGGCTGCTGGCGACGGAAGTTTTTGAGATGCCTGTTTCCGGAAAGATCATGAAGATAAAGAGGGTTCAGGCCTAACTAACTCCTGATAAGGCTCATGGAATCAGGCTTGGATGTCGATACAAACAGGTGAGATTGCTCAGGGTCATAAGTGGAAAAATATTTCCATAAAAAGGAAACGCGCAGACAGGTTTGGGCTTTCACCACAGAGAGCACAGAGGTCACTGGCTTCTCTCTCCGTGCTCTCTGTGTCCTCTGTGGTGAAGGTGAGGGCAGGTTTTAATTTTGGGGTGACCCGCTCCGCGGGCCGGGTGGGGGGAGGACGCCCTGGCCGGTCTAAGATGGGCCTCGCCACGCATGTGGCTTTTGGAATGCTGCATGCAACCCATGCTGAGCATCGATGGAAACAAAAGGCGACGGCTGTTACCAATTCGTTTGGAAACAGTGTCCACGAATGTATACATGTTAATGGTTTTGTTAACACAGGACTTATACAGTTTAAGTTAATGGCACCATGAGTAGCACTTCCGGGCCATTGCGCAGTGGCGCGAATTGCTCGATGGTATTAGGGCATTGATTTCCATTTCACAAAAGAATCTCCGTCGGTTTTGAATTCCTCCAAAGAAGAAGGAGGGGGTGCGCTGTGGATGAATCGTCGCTGGTTCAGAAGAAAGTTCTGCTGGTTGATCGAGACGAAGCGTTCGCAACCGTCTTGAATAGCGTGTTGGGCGAAGGTTATACCCTCACGCACATCGCCGATTTCGCTGAGGTGCTGCCCGCGCTAGAACGGGATGAGACGGATGTGATTCTGCTGAACTGGGACGCGAATCCCAACGGTTCGTCCGGGGAGCAGGCCCCGGCGGACCTGCTGCACGCGATTTCCAGCCTCGCCAGCGCCCCGCCGGTAATCGCCTTCGGATGGGATGCCCGCCGCTCGACCGCGCTTGAAATCGCCCGCATGGGGGCGATGGACTTCTTTCCCCAGCCTCTGGACGTTTTGGAGCTCAAGTTCGCGCTCGACCGCGCGTATCGGCGCGTCATGCTGGTGCGCGACCTTGCCGCCGCCAAAAAGCTCATTCCTTCAAGCCACATCGAGGGCCTGCTTGGAAACAGCAAAGCCATGCAACGGATTTATGAAGTCATCCGCAAGGTGGCAGCCGTTTCCACCAACGTCCTGATCAACGGCGAAAGTGGGACCGGCAAGGAACTGGTGGCTCGCGCCATCCACAAACTCAGTTCGCGCGCTGACAAGCCTTTTGTCGCCTTCTCGCCCTGCGCGCTGCCCGACAGCTTGATTGAGGATGAACTCTTCGGCCATGAAAAGGGCGCCTTCACCGGAGCGCAGCAAAGTCGCAAAGGCCGGTTCGAGGAGGCCAACGGTGGAACCATCTTTCTGGACGAAATCGGAGATTTGGCCCTTCCCTTGCAATCTAAATTGCTGCGCGTTTTGCAGGAGCGGAGCTTGCAGCGTTTAGGCTCCAACAAGAACGTTCCGGTGGATGTGCGGTTGATTTGCGCCACGCACCGGGACCTGGAAAAGATGATGCAGGAGGGGACTTTCCGGCAGGACCTATACTTCCGCATCTCGGTGGTCAGGATTAATCTGCCGCCGCTCCGGGAGCGTTCCGGCGATATCGCCCTGCTGGCTGAATACTTCCTGCAGGAATTTGCCAGAGCTCATAAGAAGAGGGTTCACAGCTTGACGCCGGGTTTTCTGAACGCTCTGGCCAGTTACAGTTGGCCGGGCAACGTGCGCGAGTTGCAAAACGTCATCGAGCGCAGCCTGGTGCTGTGCGACAGCGAGGCGCTGGGAGTGGAAGACCTTCCGGCAGAAATCAAGCGATTGGCCGTGAATTCGGAATTGCTGGGAGGCTCGTTCCATGAGGCGGTGCGGTCGTTCAAGCGCGAGCTGATCCGCGCGGCGTTGAAGCTGCACTCCGGAAACAGGCTGAAGGCGGCGCAGGAATTGCAGATCAGCCGGTGCTATCTCCACCGGCTGCTGAACCAGTTGGGGGTTGAGGAAGCGGCGGATGAAGAGATTGAGGCCGAAGAGGAATCCGCGCTGTCCGAAGAGCCGGCTTTCAGCCATCGGGTGCAGTAAGCGCTTGGTATTTACCACAGAGGACACAGAGATCACGGAGTTTCTTGCTCTGTGCTCTCTGTGTCCTCTGTAGTAAGACCTGTGGTCAGAATGCATATGCGCATCGGAAGACTCAAGAACCTGGAATCCGCATCGGGCCAGAGCCTGGTGGAAACAGCATTGATGGCGCCGCTTCTGCTGATGTTCGTCCTGAACGCCATCAACTTTGGCTATTTCTTTTTCGTCGCCGTCAACCTGGCGGCGGCGCCGCGCAGCGGGGCGGAGTATTCCATTCTGGGCTTCGCAACGCCGGGCTACCTTTCGTTGCCCCCGCCCGGAGGGACGGCAACCACCACTTCGGTGAGTTATTTAACGCTCAACGATATGACCGGGGCGCTGGCAAGCGGCGGGAACGCTGAAGTGCAAGTCTGTACATCGTATTCCGGCGTCAGCGGCAGCGGGTCATCGCAGACCTCAAACTGCAATCAATACAATAGTTCGCCGACGTATACGCCGAATGCGGACCCTGAAGCCCCCAATTTTATTTTGAATCGAGTCGATGTGACCTATAAGTTCACGCCGCTCATTCCGGGGACGCCCTTCAACATTGTGCTGTTGGCTTCTCCGATCTGTTCGACAACCAGCGGTGTTACTTGCACGTTCCACCGCCAGGCTTCCATGCGGGTGATGAATTAATGCGGCCTGCAAATTACCGTGACAGCCTCGGCTGTAGCGCCGGTGTCCCCACCGGCGCTTTTCCGGCGCTGCGGACAGCGCCGCTACAAAAAATGCTGTCACGATAATTTGCAGCCATTAATAAGCGTATGATTCAGGCGCGAAGAGGAAAAACAGTCGCTTTGAGGGGTTTCAGGAAAGACGCTCGCGGGCAGGCTTCGGTCGAGTTTATTCTTACGGTGGTATTCCTCGTGCTCTTCATCCTGGGGATGATCGAAGTGGTAATGATGGTCTACACCTACAGCGTGCTGGCGGATTCGGCCAAGGAAGGGGTGCGCTACGCCGTCGTTCACGGGTCGGGAAACTCCAGCGGAAGCGGCCCTGGCTGCAGCGACAGCACAGGGGCAAACGTCAAGACTCAGGTCACGAACTATGCCCAATATTCTTTCCACAGCACTTCGGCCATGACTGTGAATGTGAGTTATCCCGACAGCGCTTGCACGGCCCCGTCCCGGGTTCGGGTCACGGTGAGCTATCCTTATCAGCCGTTCTTCGGCCTGGGGTGGCCCACGGTCACGGTTCGCGCGGCGGCGGAGGGGCGCATCGCGTATTGAGGGGGAAAGCAGGGGCGCGCCCGAAAGGCTGCGCCCCTGCGGCAGGAGAAATGGGAAAGAACAGAGTGCGGTATTCGAAATACGGGGATTCTTCGCTTCGCTGCGCTCCGCTCAGAATGACAAGCGGGGGGCTTCGAGCGACGCGTTTTGAGAATGGTTTGCGGCAGCCTGCCAGACTCTGGGGCGAAAGCGGCCAGGCTTCGGTTTTTGTCGTTCTGGCTCTCGGGCTTTTTCTGCTGGGCGCGATTGGCGGGGCGGTGGATATTGCCAATCTCTGGTTCCATCGGCAGGCTGCGCAGACGGCCGCCGATGCCGCCTGCACCGCCGGAGCGATGGATATGCTCGCACAGGCCGAAGGCTCCGCCAGCTATTCGTGGATCACCGGCAAAACTACCGACTGCAAAGGGACCAACAATGTGGCCCCCTGCCAGTACGCCGCGCTGAATGGTTATAATGGCGCTGGCCTCACCGCTCAAACCCCTTCCAATAAAGTGGCGTTGAGCTATCCCACCAGCGTTTCCGGGGTCGTCACACCGCCGGCGGGGCTTGCGCCCACGCCGTTCCTGCAGGTGAATATTACCGATCGCGTGAAAGTGTTTTTCCTGGGCATGCTCAGCGGGAACAAAACGATGGACGTAGGGGCCAAAGCTGTTTGCGGCCTGGTTCAGGCCAAATCGCCCGTGCCAATCATTGTGCTGAATCCGATCTGCCAGGACCCGTTCCAGGTTAGCGGCAGCGCCACCGTGCAGATTATCGGAGGCCCGACCCGCAGCATTCAGGTAAACTCCAATAACCAAAATTGTGCGGCGGCGACGGGTTCCACCCAATGCAATGGAAACGGAACGATTAATCTGAGCCAGGGCGGGCCGAATTTCACAGGAAGCAATTTTGGCGTGGTCGGAACGCCTACGTCAGCGCCGACGAATTTCAATGGCGGCACCACAGGATTCTGGCAGTCTTCTGTTGC
>DATGKJ010000197.1:0-4136 GCA_035294685.1 Terriglobia bacterium
TTGAGAATTCCAAAGACAACCAATTCGGTGGAACTGTGCGGATTCTGCAGGATATTGCCGACGGCCTCGTAGTTAGGTCCCAGCGGAATCAAGGGGCCTTTAAAGATCGAAATAAAGATCAGGCCGCATACGCCCGTCAGAAACCCGCCGATGGCAAGCTTCACCCAATGCGGTATGGAAGCTTTCACCGCAAAGGTCCGCGCGCGTCGGAAAGTGATGTCAAATGCCATCACGATGCCGCCGCAGATCACGCCCAGCAGAGCCGACCATAAAAGATCCCGGCGAGAAAACGACGAGGTTGCCGCAAAATCAAAAAGCGGTTTGGCCCCTAGAAAGGCAGCCAGCGTGGCATAGGAGACTACCGACGCAATCAGTGATGGCAACAGGGCCTCGTGAGCGAGGTCATCCTTATAAGGCATTTCAATGGCAAAGACCAGTCCGGTGAGCGGAGCGCGGAATACCGCCGCCATGCCTGCTGCCGCCCCGCTGATCAGGATGATGCGCCGGTCGCGCGGCTCAAGCCGAAAGCGCCTCAGCTTGGCCCAGAGCCAGGAACCCAGCGCGCCGCCGCCGTAAATGCTGGGGCCTTCCAGAGCGGCGCTGCCTCCAAATCCCACCGTGGTGATGGCCGCAAGCAGCTTGGGCACGAAAGGACGCATCTGGATGTGGCCCTGGTGCTCGTGATAAGAACGGATGATCTCTTCCGTGGAATGCTCATCCGGGTCTGGCGTGGCGTATTGCATGATGAGGCCCGTGATGATGAAACCCACCAGCAGGCCGGGGACAATTGTGAGAGGGTGGCTGAGATAGTAGGCCAGGATGCGCGGCCACATCCACCATAAGATGATTTTCGCCAGCAGGGTGGTCACTAAACCCGTCACCACCCCCACGATGGGGGCCACAATCAGCCATTTATGGAGATCGCGCGAGTAGGTTGCGGAAAGATCCTCATGAACAAGAGCGGTATACTTCCGCAGGCGCGGATGGTTCAGAATCCTTGATTGTAAGCTGCTCATCTGAAGATATTTCTAAGGTATTGCCAGGCAGTTTGCCCAGGCTCCCGGCGGTTGCGCCTTTCGATCCTGGCTCGGCTTCGAGATTCCTTCAAAATTTTTTGAGAAATGCTTTCACGCTGGCTGCCCCTCCCCGCTCAATCCTTTTCTGAAGGTTTCAACGCCAGCACAAAACCTGTGCGGGCTTGAAAACGCGCCAGTTCCCGGCGATGCAGCATCGCCAGTTTCGCCAGAACCTTTTTGCCTCGCGGCGTAAGCTGAACGCGCACAAAACGATGATCGCGCGCAATCGATTCCTTGCTCACCAGGCCGTGACGGCAAGCGCGTTCGACCAATCCCACCACGGCGTTGTGGCGCTCCTGAAGGAACTCGGCGAGTTCAGAAATCGTCGCCCAGCCGCGCCCGGTGTAGCCTGCCACCCCCAGCAGTAACTGGTGCTGCTGGGGCGTCACGCCAGCCGTGCGCGCCGCTTTCTCACTGAAGCGCAAAAACCTGCGAAGCTGATAGCGAAACCAGGCAAGCTCGCGGATCATCGCTGCGGTCCCTTTGGGCTGTGAATCTCTCGCCGGGAGCTTTGAGGTCACACGGCAAATTATATCACAACATGATGTGTTGAATCGTCGCGCCTTCCCCTGCCATTCTGAGCGAGCGCGGCGGTCCGCGCGACCCACTGGCTTGCCCCTTCTCAGGGAAGCGGGAATTCCTCTCCTTGGTTAAGAAGGGGTGAGTGAGAAAAGTGTCTCAAATGTCTCATCCGTCTCCCTGCGCGCTTTCCACTCTGTTATGCTAAAGCCGCGATGAAGACGAAGGATTGCAATCGACCGCAAAAACCCCATCGATGCCGATCTCCGAAGCTCACTCCGGCACGTCTGGCCGCCTGCCGCGCCAACGCCCGCAAGTGGGTAGCAGACCGCCGCCGTTGCGGTCCGCGGCCTGTGCGATGTGTGCCCATTGCCAGACAAAAAAACGCGGACCGCAAACCCGGCGGTCCGCGCTACCCAGTGGGGAGGCGCGGATGAAAGCGAACCGAGGATGTGCAAGAAACTCGGGCAGTTATGAAGATAATTTGCGATTCCCGATTTGGATTCAAGGCCATGCGCGAGGACGCGCGATCCTGTCATTGGAAGGAGCCGAAGACGATGAAGAATCTCGAGAGAAGCAGTCAGATCGGGAACGGAGGAGGAAAGGCAAAATTTCTCTTGACAACAGGAGGTTATCAGCGATAAGGTCAGACCACTTACCAGTAGAAAACGGTTGGGTTCTGACAATGACTTCACTCAATCTGCCGGAGGTGCTTTATGAAGGAATTTAAGCTTTGGGGCGCGCGCCTGGCGGCCGCTTTCTTTTTCGTCCTGGCGCTCTATTCCCCGCTCGCTCTCAGTCAGGCGATTACGGGCGATATCCTCGGCACGGTGCGCGATGCAAGCGGCGCCGTGGTTCCGGGCGCTAAAGTCGTTCTGACGCAGACGGCGACCGGCGTAAAGTTTATGGCCACGACTGACGCGGGCGGGAATTATCTCTTTGCCCAACTTAAACCCGATCACTACAGCATCGCGGTTTCCAAAGAAGGGTTTAAGACCACGACCATCTCCGATATCGATCTTCAGTTGGGCCAGCGGCCCCGCGTGGATGTGGTGCTGAACCTGGGGCAGGTGACGCAATCCGTGACGGTCAGCGCCGGAGGCGTTCAGCTTCTTGAAACTCAGACGTCCTCCATGGGCCAGGTGGTGCCGCAGACGGCGGTGGCCAACCTTCCCATCGTAAACCGGAATTTCATTGCTCTGACCACGCTTTCGGCGGGCACCGCTCCCATCGGATCAGGCAATTCCCCCGCCTCCTATTGGACGGGCGCCGGCAGCGGGAACGTTACGGCGAGCGTCGCCGGGCTGCGGGAGTCCAATGAGAGTTTTCTGGTTGACGGCATCGAATCCCGCAATGCGCGTTTTGGGAGCGCTAATCTGCGGCCATCTTTCGACGCCATCCAGGAAGTCAAAGTGCAGACGGACAACTTTTCGGCGGAGTACGGGCGTTCGTCAGCGGTAATCAACACCACGATCAAATCGGGGGGCAACACCCTGCACGGCGACGCTTACGACTACGTTCAGAACGATATCTTCAACGCCAACGACTTTTTCTCAAATCTGAACGGGCTGCCGAAAGGACTGGTGCGGTATAACGATTTTGGCGCGAGCCTTGGCGGTCCGGTTTATTTGCCGCGCATCTACGACGGGCGTAACAAAACCTTTTTCTTTTTCAACTATGAGGGCATCCGCAACCCGACCGTCTCCAACGCCACCGCCCTTGTTCCCAGCCGCGCCCAGTTGGCTGGCGATCTGGCGGATAATTCCGTCGGAACGGGCATCTTTCCAACAAGCTCCGCCTTTTGCCAGGCGAATCCCACCTCGCAAAGCTGCGCGAACGTCATTGACCCCTCAACGGGCCAGCCCTTCCCGGGGAATACCATCCCTTCATCGAGGCTCGATCCGGTGGCGCAGAAGTGGCTGCAATTCTGGCCTGCGCCAAACCTCACGAATCCGCCGATCAATTCCGCGAACGGGCGCGCGCTCTATAACTATGCGACGACCGTGCGCGGCTACGATAACATGGATCAGGAAAATACCCGGATCGACCAGACCCTGACCTCGAAGGACCAGATCTGGGGCAGCTTTACGCATGATAACCGTCCGCACATCGCGCCGGGCGTGATGCCCTATTCCGGGAACAACTGGCCGCTGAGCGACGATCTTTTGCAGATCACGGAAACGCACACCTTCGCGCCGCAGGTCGTCAATGAAGGACGTTTCGGCTACAACCGGGGCAAGACCTACCTGGTCGGGTTGGGAGCGTTAACCACGAATTTTGCCCGGGACGTCTTCGGATTCCAGAACACTTCGCCCAATCCCTTCGACTTTGGCGTGCCTGACGCCGGCGTGGCGGGGTTCAGTTCACCGGGCTCGCCCGCTGAATCCATCGGAGCGCTCGATCAGGACTTCCAGTGGGTGGACAACCTGAGCATCGTCTCCGGCCAGCACAACATCAAGCTGGGAGTCAATTACATTCACGAAAAGTTCTATCAGATTACCGACTTTGGCGGCGTGCCCAGTTTCAATTTTTCGGGCCGCT
>DATGKJ010000198.1:0-12637 GCA_035294685.1 Terriglobia bacterium
CGGACGCTTTTCATGTTCTGCGCAATATTGTCCGGAATATCGATCTTGAACTCTTCTTCCAGAGCGAAAAGGATGTTGACGCCATCCAGCGAGTCGATCCCCAACTCCGCAAAGGTCGAGTCCGGCTTGACGGCGCCCGGAGCAAGGTGCTGTTCACGGGTAATGATTTCGATCACTTTTTCCTCGACGTTCATCTGATCTCCTTTTTCCGCAATTTCAGACCGCGCGGTTATCTCTTGAAACTTACGACGAGATCCCGACGGACTTCCCTTTGGCCAGCCCCGCGACCACTTCCAACAGTTCAGAAAGCTGAAACGGCTTTTCTAGCAGAGCGTCCACCCCTAAATCAAGCGCTAATTCCCGCTCTGCGCCGCTCATGAAGGAGGACATCAGGATAATCTCGTGCCCGGATTTCCG
This sequence comes from Terriglobia bacterium, assembly GCA_035294685.1. Taxonomy (GTDB): domain Bacteria; phylum Acidobacteriota; class Terriglobia; order UBA7540; family UBA7540; genus RH2-MAG17b. The sequence continues at coordinate 418 of DATGKJ010000198.1, forward strand.
TTGCCGCAGCCCTTCGAGCAACTCCAGGCCGCTGCCCTTCGGCATCCGCAGGTCAGCGATAATGATGCGATAACCTTCATCCCGATCCAGCAGCGCACGCGCCGCTTCTGCATTTTCCACTACCCCCACAGTGTAACCGTTCGATGTAAGAACTTCCGAAAGGAGATCGCGGCTTTCTTGATCGTCATCAACTACCAAAACCTTGGTCACGCCTTAATGTCTCCTGCAAGGAGAAAAGCAACACGATAACGTCTGCCACACATTGCGGTATTCAGTATTCCGAGAAGATATAGAAGAGCCGCGGAATTGCGTTGAAATCCTATGCTACATCATCACAAAGACTTGAGGCACTTCAATTGCCACAGGTCAGTATTAGGCATAACTTGTAGATAATAAAGGCCAATTTTGATAATCATGGGAAGTAGTTGAGATCTTTTGCCGCATTTCGCGGTGAGACTGTGGCAAAAAGCCCCACAACCAGGCCATGAATGAGCAATGGACGGCCAGAGTGACTCAGTTGGTAATCATGTAGCCTGATCGTATACCACGAATTTAATCTTGCCGTAAGTAACCTGCCTGAAAGCTCCCATTCACCTTGTTGTAACTGCGTTGAAATTAACTAAATTGTGTATTCCAAAAGAGGTGACTTTAGATGAAAATAAAGCACAACAAGAGAGAGGGTGTTTACACCCTGAGGTTCGAGCTTCAATAAACGAGGGGGAAAGTGAATAACGGCGACTTGACTGGAAAGAATCTGGCGTTCCTGGTCGGCTGCCCGCGCAGCGGCACCACTTGGCTGCAACGACTGCTTGCAACCCATCCGCGAATCAAAACTGGCCAAGAATCGCATTTGTTTGAATACATCGGCCCACAGTTGCGGATTTGGAAGAGTCAGACGAATCGCCCTGTAGGCGAACGGAGCGGGCTAGGATTGGCGTGCTATTTCAGCGAGCAGGAGTTCTACGAGGGATTGAAGGAATATTTAAGCCGGCTTTTGACGCCTATGCTCAATGGGCTACAGACTGGCCAAATCTTCCTGGAGAAAACTCCCGGGCATGCCGTATTTGTCCGGGAAATTGCGGAGTTGCTGCCACAGGCTAAGATCATCCATCTGGTGCGCGATCCGCGCGACGTGGTGGCTTCACTGCTGGCTGCGTCGCGTAGCTGGGGAAGACAGTGGGCTCCGCAGCGGGCAAGACAAGCGGCAGGCATGTGGGTTCGACATGTCACTGCGGCACAATCGGGCACACCGCTTTTGCCTCCTGGCCAATTCATGGAGGTCCGCTACGAATCCCTCTATCGCGATACGGTTTCCGTATTGCACGACATCTCCCGCTTTCTGCGCTTGTCGTGGACGGAGGAAGATATTGCAGCGGCGGTCAAGGACAACTCGACTGAGAAATTGCGGCAAGGCCGGGGCACTCCCATCCCGGTTGCAGGTCAGCACGGCAAGCAGTATTCGCCCTTGCTTCAGGAGCCGGACGGTTTTATCCGCAAAGCCCGGCCCGGTTCGTGGAAAGAAGATTTGACCTGGATGGAACGCTTCGAAGTTTGGTATGTCCTACGCAAGGCTATGCCTGGGTGGCGTCAATACACGGGATCATGACGTTTGTTTTCGCTTCTGCGCTTGCCAGATCATCACCTCGCCATCTTGGAATCAATCTGCGGTAGGCGACATTTGTGATGGATTCACTGATTTCAAAGGGAGAAGTGATCCACGTATGCTCGCAACAGATTTAGATGAAGCTGGCTATCTATCGGCTGATCGTAGTATGCGTAGCGGTGAGCCCGGATCAGCAAAAACTCAGTCAGAAGAGAGGGAATCCGCTTGGGGTCCAATTGAACCTGCTCGCAAGCGCCAGTCAGCAATTTTCCGAAAAGTTGCGCCAGAGGCCCATCCTGGAGGAACGCTTCGGAAAATGCCGCCTGCAGACGTTCATGCGACATAATATTCGAGGCGCATTCCGTTGAGGCATTGAGAAGCCTGGAGTAAAGGAGGAAGCTGAAAACGTCGTAAAGCGGCGGCAGTCCCGCAGCCAGGTCGTCCCAGTCTATGATCTCAGCCCTTCCGGTTTCCTGATCCAGGAATAGATGTTCAGGCCAAAAGTCTCCGTGCTGGACCCACGATGTTTTCCCGTCTGGACCCCAATCCGAAAAATATCGCAACCGCCTGACCCGTTCTGCCCATTCCTCATCCTCAGTCAGTTCATTGGCAAGCTGATACCAGCTTGGAGAAATCGCAGGAATATCTGGGATTTCTTGAAGAACTCGTGAGAGTTCAACAATAAGGCTAACAGCCTGCGTGAAATCCTTTTCCACTCGTGTGAGATCATGGGTATAGTCGGGATGATTAATGACGCTCGAAAAGCGGACACCTTTGGCCAAAGATTCCAGTACATAGGAACTGGTTCCTTCATTAAGCCAGCCTATCGGTTCTGGGACTCCCACACGGATTTCTGGATGTAGTCGGAGCGCACTGCGGATCTTGGCGAGATTCTTAGATTCCAATTCGACAGATCCGGGCCCAGCGGAGATTCTCCGAGAATTAGCCTTGGCGATCGCTGGAACGCGGCCTAGTTTGGGGCCCCAGAAGCTCAGGATGGACTTGTGGCGATAAGGATATGTGTATGCAGCAACAAAGACCTTGTTCTTTCCTGAGTTGCTATCGACGCGGCAATCCATCTGCTGGCCAAGGCACTCCTGAAGCCAGTTGAGCACTCTTGTCGTCCGACGGGAGTCCTTGTAGGCAATCAATACAAATTCTGGGGCGAGCCATGCAGATAATAGACGCTTCGCTTTGCGGCGCCAAGTTGATCCTCTGGAAGCCGGGCGATCTTCTTCCAGGGCTCGATAACAATCAGCGACGAGGGGCTTTGCCTCGATGGGGATGAGTCGATGGGGTCTATTGTAGCCGGGGTGAGCCCAGTAAACAGATACATCATTGAAACCTGCCTGTCTTAGTAACTTACGGTACCCGCGACAGGTGTATGTGTATGTTCGGTATTCTCTTTTGGAGTTCAGCGTCATTCGGAAGTGCGGCCCCTGCGCGCGTTGCAGCATCCGAGTAGCGAGCCAGCGAGGGACGAGGCTGGTGTAGGGTAATCCCGAATGATCCATGCCCCCTCGAAGCAGAGGCATTCCGAAGCGGTTCTCAATGCCAATCACTAATGCGCCGTTACTTTTAAGAAGCCGCAGGAGCGTCGAAAGAAATCTCAATTGCGCAGCGCGTGGAGAGCCTTCCAGATCCCACTCTCCAACCCACTCTAAAATTCCATTAGCTACGATCAGGTCAAAACTGTTTTCAAAAAAAGGTAAAGCAGTGGCAGATGCCTGGAGTAGGGAAACATTGGAAATGCCTTCCTGGAGAAGACGCTCCTGGGTGAATTCGATTCTTTCTGGTATAGCCTCGATCGCATGAACCTCTTTCACGGAAAGCGCAAGAGAGTGGGTGATCGCGCCGTATCCGCAGCCGATATCGAGGGCGACTGCTGTGCTGTCCAAGCCCAAGAGCGGCAGCCATGCAGCGCGCTGGAGGTCAAGGTAGTACTGATAGAGTGGATTGTAATAGCCGAAGCGGCTACGGATGGCATTTTCCCAAGACCTGTTCCGGGCATCAGCCAGCAGATCACGCGCTTCTTGACGGCTGATCTCTCCCCAGTAATAGTCATCCGCCGGCTGATAAAAGCGCGGAATTCCATTCACAACCGGCCATTGGCTGCCACAGTCTGAGCACGCAACTTGAAATGTATTTTGAGCTAATTCAGATCCACAGCGAATACATCTAAGAGCAATCCCCTTGGGGGTCCCCGCCATGATGGCGGCTGTTCCGGCGCTCATCATCTGTCCTCACGACGCAAACTTTCTCAACGGTCCATCGGCCAGTCAGAGCCACGTTGAGGTGCCCCCTCAAAGGTTCTGTGTTACAAGTAGGTTAGAGGAACCTGAAGAAAATGTTAAATTCCCTAAGTGACAAGCTTATCATCCTGGGGAATCAGTTTTCAATACAGGGAATTACCAGGGCGCACTACAGAGTCTTTGGGAGAAGGAACTCAGGACCAGAGTCGCAGGAAGTTCAGGGCGGACTTAAGGGCCAGCGCGGGGCTATTGGCGTAGGCGCTCACTTCGTAGGCGCATCCAATCTTGCAACCCTTGCAGAAATCCCACATCACCTTTTCCTGCGCGATAATTTTGCGCGCTTCTTCAGAGGCAAAGATTTCCTTGAGCGGCGCCTGGGACTGATGCAGCGTCATAAAAGCGCAGGGCAGATGGATGGAGCCATCGGGCTTCATGGAAACCAGTTTGGAAGGATGTCGGCAGGGGAATTCGGCATTAAAGCCGCCATTCCGATAGAACGGATAATAGTGCGCATAGAAGCGGACGTTGCGCGGGAAGGCTGCTCGCAACTGGCGCAGGGATTTTTCAACGCGGTCGATCTCATCCCCGTGCAGTTCCGCGTCGGGCAGAAGCTCTCCGGCGCGCATCACGTTGTGCACCGCCTCAGGATGCAGCACCAGATCGCGCTCGCGGCAGAATTCGGCCAGGGCAGGCAGATCGTCCAGATTTTCGAGATTGACGGCAGCGTTAATCTGCGTCGTAAAGGGCTTGCGCTTCTGAAGGACAAAATCGAGATTCTCCAGAATCTTGGGCAGCCCGTTTAAGCCGCGACGCTTGGCAAAGCGCTCGGGATTCAGGGAATCGATGGAAACCTCCAGCATATCCAGCCGCGCCACGCCATCGGCGTATTTCCGGATGAGCAGGCCGTTCGAAGGCATCGAGGTCCACATGCCTCTATCAGAGGCGTAGGCGATGTAGTCGGTGGTGTTGGGATTCAGCAGTGGCTCACCGCCTGAAAAACTGATGGCGAAAATGCCCATGTCGCAGAATTCATCGATGCGCCTGAAGATGCGCTCGCGAACGGCCCGCGTCTGCAGGTCATTGAATTTGCCCGCTTCGCCAAAGATGCAATATTCGCAGAACATGTTGCACATCAGCGTGGTTTCAAACATCACCATGTAAGGCGTGTTAAAGCCGGAAAGGGCATGCCTGGCGAAGGACTTTGCAATGTAGGGATATTTCATAAAGAAGCTGTCAGTCCTCAGCTCTCAGCCTTCCGCAAGGCCGAATTTCTTCACACCTGCTGACGGCTAAGGCCAACTCTTAAATCGGCAGTTTGAATCTCTGAGCCATTCGATAAAGCGTCTTGCGATTGATGCCCAGAATATTCGCGGCCCTCGCTTTATTATCACCCGTTACCTTCAAAACGTGCAGCAGATATCGTTTTTCAAGCTCGTCCAGCGAGGGTAAATCCGCATGCAGTTGTTCCAGCCGGTCGCCATTCTTCGGCTCAGACCGGAGCTTCGGCGGCAGGTCATCCAGCGTGATCAGGCCCGAGCGGTTCAAGGCTGCGGCAGCCTCCAGAGCGTTTTCGAGCTCCCGCACGTTGCCGGGCCAGTGATAACTCATCAGCGCGGAAAGCGCCTGGCTTGAAACCGAGTAAGTCTGATTTCGGCCGCGCCCCAAACGCTTCAGAAAGTATTCGACCAGAAGCGGGATATCTTCCCGCCGCTCCCGCAAGGGCGGAATGCTGATCTCGACGACGCGCAAACGATAATAAAGATCCGCTCGGAATTTCCCTTCCTCCACCAGTTCGCTGAGCACGCGGTTGCTGGCGGCGATCAAACGCAAATCAATCTTGGTCACTTGATTGCTGCCGATCCGGCGCACTTCCTGTTCCTCAATGGCTCGCAGCAGTTTCACCTGCAACGCCGGGCTCATTTCCGAGACTTCATCCAGAAATACCGTTCCGCCGCTCGCCTCTTCAAGAATCCCCCGCTTGCTCTCAAAGGCCCCGGTAAACGCTCCGCGAACGTGGCCGAAAAGTTCCGTCTCCAGCAAGGCTTCAGCCAAAGCGCCGCAATTGACGGCGAAAAACCGCTGGCTCGCGCGGGGGCTGTTATGATGAATGGCCTTGGCCACCAGTTCCTTGCCGGTCCCGCTTTCTCCGTAGATGAGCACCGTGCTGCGTGAGTCCGAGACCATCGCAATTTTCTTGTAAATCTCGAGCATCCCCGGGCTGCGGCCCACCAGGCTGGTGATTTGCATCTGGTTGCTCAGTTGCTGTTTCAGATTGCGGTTCTCGCGGAGGAGACTGCGATTTTCGAGCGCCCGATGCACTTGCAACAGGACTTCGTCGATCTTAAAGGGCTTGGAGATGTAATCGAATGCTCCGGCTTTGACCGCCTCAATGGCCGTTTCCATGGAGCCAAAGGCCGTAATGAGAATCACTTCGGGCTCCGGCTGAATGGATTTGTAGGCTCGCAGTACATCCAGCCCGTTCAGATTTGGCCCCAATTTCATATCGCTGATGATGATGTCGAAACACTCCTGCTCGCCGATCTTGAGCGCCTCCTCTCCGCTGCCGGAAGTGGCCACATAGTAGCCTTCTTCGCTCAAGACTTCGCGCAGAAGTTCTTGCGTGTCGGGGTCGTCATCGACGACCAGAATTTTTGCAGCGCTGGGTTCCGTCATGTCTTTAGTTTGCTGGAGCAGCGCTCTGAGTCTGCGCTGGCGCAGGAAGAGAGCGCCGAAAAAACCGCGGGGCGCGCGTTGCACACCCCTGCACCGAATATCGGGGTGCGGATTGAGAAGCGCGCCCGCGCCTAAGTTTCAGATGGAAGCGGAGGGAGGCTCGTCACTACTTCCGGGTGCGCTCGCGCGCGCCATCATCACAGCCAGCTCCATCCTCTCACGGCCATCAACCGGAAGAGTGATCCGAAAACAAGCGCCGCGCTTCACTTCGCTCTCCACTTCAATGTTTCCGCCGTGCTGTTGCACAATCTGATTGCAGATCGCCAGCCCCAATCCTGTTCCGGTCCCAAGCCGCTTGGTGGTGAAAGTCGGGTCGAAGATGTGCTCCAGGTTCTCCAACGCGATGCCCTCGCCTGTGTCCTTGATTTCCACCACAACGCATTGAGAATCATTGCGAGTCAGGGGGCTCAGACGCAGGTCGAGACGCCCGCCGCGTGGCATCGCATCCATGCTGTTATTGATCAGATTGAGAAAAACCTGCTGAAGGTAACCCATATCCCCGTAAACCCAGGGGCAGTTCCGGGAAAAGTCCGCGCGCACCTTGATCTTTTTGGCTTCGAGCGCGGGTGAGGAAAGAAGGATGGCCTCTTCGAGCAAATGACGGATATCCACCGGCTCGATGTGCAATTCAAATTTCCGCGTCCAGGAAAGCAACTGCTTGACGATGCGAACAATATTGTCGATCTGCTTCTGAATAATCTGAAGTCGCCGGTGGGTGGCCTCATCGCCGGTTTTCTGTCGCGCCATCAACTGCACATGCCCGGAGATGGAATTGAGCGGCGTTCCTATTTCGTGCGCAAGGCTTGCGGCGAGCTGGCCCGCCACAGCCAGCCGTTCGGAACGCGCCAGAGTCCGCTGGGTTTCAAAGAGTTCTTCGTTAATGCGGGTCAGTTCCTCATTGCGCTGCTCAAGCTCCAGAGTGGCGTCCTTGATCTTGCGGGCCAGTTCGCTGTTGAAGTTTTCGATCCGATCCAGCATGCGGTTCAAATGCCGGGCGAGTTGGCCGATTTCATCCTCGCTGCCGGTCCGCGCCCGCACATTGAGTTGGCCGCCTTCAGCAGCCTCCATAACGCGGATCATTTCTTTCACCGGACCCCGCACGCTCTTTAAAAAGAAGCCGTGAACCACAAAAATAAGGAATACCAGGCTGCACAGCATCAGCAGGAAGTTGTCCGCCACAATATTCTGCGTGATGACGTTCGAGCGCAGTTTCGAGACCTTCAGAATGAGACATCCGGCGGATTTTCCCCGGTCGCGAAGCGTGGTTGAAATAATCCAGTACTTCCCGTCAGGCGTTTCCGTGGTGTACTGATCCAGGTTGGGGCGCTCGAATTCGTGCAGGTGCTGGCTGGCCCATCGGGTATCCTGAATGCCAGGGATGTTATCCAGTTCAAGGTGGGTTGCTGTGGGTTCGGTTGTGGCTGCCAGTCTGCGATTGCCCTCATGGAGGTAAACATCCGCTTGCCTCACGCCGGGCACGTCGTGCTGCATCTGGCGCAGGGTGTGCGCCAACGTCTGTTGATTCTGGAGCGCGCCGTCGTTTACCAGATTGTGAGCGGCCAGCCTGGCTTGTGTGAGGGCCCTTCGGTAAACCTCCTCTTCCACCGGTTGCCGTGTCAGCAGCATGGCGATAAAAGTCGAAACCGCCAGCAGGCAAACTACAGCAACAACAAAGAGAATGATAATCTTAGTCTGAAGGCCTAATCGACGTGCAGACTTGAAGACCTGCATCAAAGCGCATTGTAGCAACCAGTGTGGCAAAAAGCAACAGATGTATTATTGGCGTAAGTCTTCTATTTGCAATTATTTGCGTTTTTTTTGAAGTTCAGAATTTCGACTCAGATTTGGTGAGAGCGCATCAAAAAGTGGCGTACCCCAGTTATGTGTCACTAACGTTTCTGGACAATGTGTGGTCATGGCCAGGATGGCCATGTCACAACCGTGGCACGGGCGTCCCGCCCGTGGGCTCAGTCCAGGTATTTCTGTGACATACGACTAGAGGAAACCGCAGGGAGGCATCCATGGAAAACTCAGAAATTGCCGCTGTATTTGAAGAAGTTTCTAATCTGATGAAGATTCTTCAAGAAGATTCCAAATGGCAATTCAAAGCTGTAGCCTATGATCGGGCGCGGCGCGCTATTGAAAGCTACCCGGAGCGGCTGGAAGACATCGTCCATGATCCCAATCGCAAGCTGACCGACATTCCCGGAATCGGCGCTGATCTTGCTCAAAAAATCAAGGAACTGGTTGAGACCGGTCGGCTGGAATACCACCAGGCGCAATTGAAAAAAGTTCCCCGCAGTCTGCTTGAGCTTCTACAGTTACAAACCGTTGGGCCGCAAAAAGTTCGATTGTTCAACCAGGAGTTGGGCATTCAAAGCATTGAAGACCTTGAGAAAGCCGCTAAAGAGGGTCATTTGCGCGAACTGCCGGGGATGAGCGCTAAATCCGAGCAGAACATCCTGAAGGCTATCGAGACATTTCGACGGGCGGCGGGCCGCTTCCGGCTTGACGTGGCTTACGAGACCGCCGAGGAGTTGTCTGCTTATCTGCGTAAATGCAATTGGGTGGAACAGGTGACGGCTGCCGGCTCGCTGCGGCGCGGCCGCGAAACGGTGGGCGACCTTGATCTGCTGGTTACAGGCTCCGATCACGTCGCCATTGCGGATTATTTTGTCAAGCATAGCCGGGTTGCCCAGATTCTCGCTAAAGGCGAGGACAAGGTGAGTGTGAAGCTTGAGAACGATATGCAGGTAGATGTAAGACTGCTTGAAGCGGAATCCTACGGCGCGGCGTTGCAGTACTTTACAGGCTCCAAGGAGCATAACGTGGCGCTTCGCGCGCGCGCCCAAAAGCTGGGCTTCAAATTGAGCGAGTATGGACTTTTTAAAGGCGAAAAGTCGGTCGCCGGACGGACAGAAGAGGAAATTTACCAGAAACTCGGTCTACCCTGGATACCCCCGGAGTTGCGCGAAAACATGGGTGAGATCGAGGCTTCGGAAAAAGGAAGGCTGCCGCATCTGGTGGAGCTTTCTGATATCCGGGGCGACCTTCAGATGCACACGCACGCTTCCGACGGCCACGCGAGCGTCGAACAAATGGCGGCAGCAGCCAGGAAGCTCGGTTACCGCTATATCCTGGTCACCGACCATTCCAAGGCGGTTACGGTAGCGAACGGTCTCGATGAAAAACGCGCGGTGGAGAACATCCGGCGCATCAAGGCGGCTCGGGAGAAAGTGAAGGATATTGAAATCTGGGCTGGAGCGGAAGTGGATATCCTCGGTGATGGCAGCATGGATTATCCCGATTCGCTGCTGAAGCAATTTGATATCGTGGTGGCCAGCGTCCATTCGCGCATGACGCGCCCCGGCGAGGAAATGACCCAGCGCCTATTAAAGGCTCTCGAAAATCCTTATGTCAGAATTCTCGGCCACCCTACGGGCCGGCAAATCCTGCGGCGCGACCCGTTTAACTTCGATGTGGAGAAGGTCTTTGATGCTGCGCGGCGGCTGGGAGTGATTCTGGAAGTGAATGCCAGCCCGGAGCGGCTCGACCTGTGCGATCGTCACGTGAAACTGGCTCATGATAAAGGCATGCAGGTGGTGATCTCAACGGATGCGCATCGCCCGGAGCACTTTGAGTTCATGCGATACGGCGTGATCACCGCCCGGCGCGGCTGGATGGAGAAAAAGGACGTCATCAACACCTTTACGCCGCAGAAATTGCTGGCCTCGCTGCGCCCATCGCCGGAATAGCATCGGCAAATTGCGGAAAACCGAGGTTCAATCTCAAATCATAGGAGCATGAATTTGCACGCACCGTCTTTTCCTGCCGCCGCTGTTTTTGATATGGATGGCGTGCTGGTGGATAGTAACCCACACCACGTTGCCAAATGGGCAGAATTGCTTAAAACCCGGAAGATTCCGTTTGATCCGGAAGACCTGCCCGGACAGGTCCTGGGCCAGCGTAATGATCATGCATTCCGATATTTCTTTGGGCCAGACCTGAGCCAGGAAGAGATGCGACGACTGGAGATAAAGCTGGAGGAAAACTTCCGGCAAGCATTTGCTCCGCACGCCCGCCCCCTGCCGGGGTTGGAAGATTTGATCCATGAATTGCAGGCCGCCGACATCCCGATGGCTGTGGCAAGTTCGGCGATGCGTGAAAATGTCGAATTCGTCGTGGAAGCTTTAGGATTCCAGCCTTTTTTCAAGATTCTGCTTAGCGGGGAGGATGTCCGATTGCCCAAGCCTCATCCGGAGATTTATTTGAAAGCCGCCCAACGGCTTCAGGTCGAGCCTGCCGACTGCGTAGCCTTTGAGGATTCTTTTGTGGGAATTGAGGCCGTGAAGGCTGCGGGCATGAAGTGTGTCGCCATCGCCTCCACGTTCGATCTGGCCGACCTTCGGAAGACCGGCGCAGATTGCGTCGTCTCGAGCTTCCAGGAACTGTCATTGGAAAGGCTCAAGCAGTTGTTTGCAACTAAATCCGTTGCGCGGTAATTTCCCTCGCGTCCGTCGCCGAAGCTGATTTAGAATCCCTGTATAGCCTCGTGCCGCTGTTGCAGGCGGCGCATCGATTGCAGATAAGTTATGGCGCAAAGTATTTGTCCACAATGCGAAGGAACGGGGTGGCGGCCCGTGGAAACCGATGGCGTGCGGCGTGTGACGCGTTGCGAGTGCGTGGACACGCAGCACACCGAGCAGTTGATTGCACAATCGCGCATCCCGCAGCGCTACAAGGAGTGCGCATTTGAAAATTTCGACATTCGCAAGGATCGCCTGAGCGGCCAGGCGAATCTCTCGCTGCAATACGCCCTCGTCACAGCGCAAAAGTTCGTGGAAGAATATCCGCTGGATTATGGCCTGCTTTTCATCGGCCCCACCGGCGTCGGTAAGACCCACCTGGCGGTGGCTGTCATCCGCGAGCTGATGCTGCGCAAAAACGTCCCCTGCCTTTTTTATGACTTTCGCGATCTGCTGAAGGAAATTCAGGATAGCTACAACCCGGTTTCGCAGACTTCTGAGCTGCGCGTGTTGCAGCCGGTGCTCGACGCTGAAGTGCTCCTGCTCGATGAGCTTGCCGCATTGAATCCAAGCGATTGGGTCAAGGATACCCTGGGCTACATCATCAACTCGCGCTACAACCAGAAGAAAGTGACCCTGATCACCACCACGCTGCCTTTTGGCGAGGCGATGGCGCGGGAGGCAAAGCTTCAGCCGAGCGGCGAGGCTGTGCCAGACATGGAAAAATCGCTCAATCAATATGGCATCACCTTTCGATCGCGGCTCTACGAAATGTGCAAAGTGGTCGAAATGCAATCCGATGATTATCGCAAAGCGATTAAACAAGCCGCCTGGCGGTTTCATGCGGAATAGGTCGATGAAGAAGGTGGGCGATTTCCCAGACCGCAATATGCCTACTCCTCTCTGCCTGCCGCCTTCGGCGCATGAAGTTAATGTCACAACCGTGGCACGGGCGTCCCGCCCGTGGGCCTTTCTGCCTGCCGCCTTCGGCACATGAAGTTAACCTTTCCAGCTTTGGAATCGTTGGGGAATTTTCTTGACTTAGGCCCGAGATGAGGCTGCAACAATCGGCGCCGTTTGATCCCGGCTCGGAAACAGATTTCGAT